>NZ_JAMYLP010000143.1:0-9182 GCF_040318085.1 Mesorhizobium sp. M1322 | reverse complement strand
CCCCCCCCCCCCACCTGCGGGCGCCCACCGGCCCCGGCGCCCCCCCCCCCCCGGGGCTCGCACCGCGGTCCGGGGCGCGCGGCCCCCTCGCCCCGGGCGCCCCGCGCCGGCCCGCGCAACGGCCGGAGCCGTTCCCCTCACGGCTCCGGCCACGAATGTCCGCGAGTGCAATGCCGGCCTTTCTTGCATCCGCACCGAGGACGGCACGGTCATCGTCTTCGATCGGCGCACGGGCAGGGCGGTTTCCGGCGCCACCCGTGAGGCGGCCGAGGCGAAGCTTGGCCGCCGGAGGTGATCGTCCTCCCCGGACGAGCTTCGGCATCTACGCAACCTTTCAATGGAACAACACCATGCCCGCCTACACCGATACGGAATTGCAAAGCATCGCCCGCACGCCGGCCAGGCTGGCGCCGCCGGTCTGGCTGCCCCAGCGCCAGTTCGTGCGCGAGATCCACGGGCCCGAGGCCCTCAGGGTGCCGGCGCCCCGCCCCTTAGCCGCCGCCGGGCGCCGGCCGCATGTCGCGGCTATGCGCTTCATCGACTGCCTGTTCAACCGCTGCCGTGCGCCGCTCGATCTGACGCTCGAGGAAGACCCCGAAAACGATGCGCCCGGCAGCCGGCCGGGACTGGAGATGCTGTGCTGCGGCCTGCGCACGCAGCCACTGAAAAGCTACTGCGCCTATCACGCGGCGCGCTTCTGCGACCATCGCCGCACAGCGCTGGCGGATACGGCGTGAACTGGGTCTTGCGTTCCTTTCCCCACTTCTGTGGGACGAGGAACCCAGGTTCTGCGAAGCGCAGCAAATCACCAACGAGGAGCCACCGATGAGCAAGAAGACAGCCAAGGTCAAGGCGCCCAAGCCGCCCAAACTAGCCAAGGGCGAGGCCGAGCAGGTGCGCATCCGCAAGGAGGTCGGCCATGATTTCGCGCTGAAGGACGACGCTTTCGGCCGCAAGCGGCTGGCGGTGGGCACGTTGGAGGCGAGGCGCATCTATGAGGTTTCCAATGACGGCCCGCCCGGCGGCATCGTGCGGGTGCGCAATGTCGACCCGCTGACCGGCATCACCTCGCTGTCGCGCCAGCAGCGCGAGGCCGGCATGCGCTACCGCGAGGATTTTCGCGTCTCGGCGCAGGACGGCGTCAAGCCGATGGCGCTGACGGAGCGCGTCGACGGCGGCCGCATCGGCGGCGGCGTTGCCGACCGTATCCTGTCGGCCGGCCGCGCCTATGCCGACGCCACCAGGGCGCTTATGCATTGGGAGGTGTCGGGCGTGGTGCAAAAAGTCTGCTGCCATGGCGAAACGGTGAAGAGCCTCGCCGAACAGACGGGCGAGCCGCGGGATGTGGTGTCTAAACTGCTCAAGATCGGGCTGGATTTGTTGGCGGTGCATTACGGGATGATGCTGATGCGGCGGCCGCGGGGGTAGGGCGCGAGCGGACGGGCGGGGCGCCGGACCGATGGGGGATCAGGCTAGAGGCGAACCTCGATCGGCCAGCATCCTCCGATTGAAGGGCGCGGGCTTATTGACGGCCTGTTACGGTGCGCCATTGCTGGTAGATCGCAATGCCAAAGCCACCGCTAGACCCTCACTTCGCAGACGTGGCGCCGACCTCTTCGGTGCTGACCGCCTATGACGAGCACTGCATGCTGACTTACATCCGGCTGCTCGATGCTTCGGCGGACGGGGCCGATTGGCGTGAGGTCGCCCGCACCGTTCTGCACATTGATCCGAACCAGGAGCCGGAACGGGCATTCCGGGCTTGGGCGACGCATCTGGCGCGCGCTCGCTGGATGACCGGGAACGAGGGTTGGCGCCCATCGGCACGATGAGCGGCGTGGATGACGCCGGGCATTTTCCGTGGAACTGCCGTCCCGGTTTGCCCGTTTAGATAGGAATCCAACTGGGAAGCGCCCGATGAACTCTTGGCAAATTAACACTTTGGAGGCGTGCTGCCTTCTTGCCGTTCCGCTGTCGATGATCCTTACGGTTCTGGTAGCGGGTCTCATCCTTGGCTGAATCCCCGCTGCAGTGTCCCATAAAGAAGGCTCTTCCCGGCCCGCATGGTGGCACGGGCCGATCGCGGGTTGCGGCCCTACTTTGGCATTCTGCGACGATCAGGCGCCGTAGCGAGCACACACGGTCTCGCTCGCCGTATACTTAAGGGGATTGTTAAGAGACAGGATTAACGCGTATTAGCGATTTAGAGTTAACAAAGGGTTTTCCGGTGACGCTGCTTCAAATCTCCTCGATCGTGGCCGAACTCGCAGTCTCCTACGTCACGATTGCACTTACATATCTGGCAGCTGTGTACGCAATTTGCTCCCGCTACTAGCCGCCGCGCGTCCCGCCGGCAGCGCGCGCCGCCTGTCGCTCGCAAGCGACCCCTCTCAATCCTTCGCCCGCTCCACATACGCGCCATCGGCCGTCATCACTACCACGCGGGTGCCGGCGCTGATGTGCGGCGGCACCAGCGTGCGCACGCCGTTGGACAGCGTCGCCGGCTTGTAGGACGAAGAAGCCGTCTGGCCCTTGGTCACCGGCTCGGTCTCGACCACCTCGAAGGTGGCGCGCTGCGGCAGCACCAGCGAGATGGCGATGCCATTGTGCTGCGAGATCTGCACCGCCATGCCTTCCGTGAGATAGGGCGCCATCTCGCCGACCACGCTTTCCGACACCGCGACCTGGTCGTAGCTTTCCGGGTTCATGAAATGGAAGCCTTCCGAGTCGCGGTAGAGGAAAGTGTGCTCGCGCTCCTCGACATAGGCGCGCTCGACCTGCTCGGTGGTGCGGTAGCGCTCCGAAACCTTCACTCCATCGGAGATGCGGCGCATGTCGAGCTGGGTCACCGGCGTGCCCTTGCCCGGATGGATGTTTTCGGCAAAGAGGATCACATAGAGCTTGCCGTCCTTTTCGACGACATTGCCTTTGCGTAGGGAACTGGCGATGACCTTCACGGGCTTTATTCCTAAGAGCGTTGACTGGCCTGGGAGCGCCGACTGGCGCAAATCGGCTGCGGGAGCCGTTCGGTGCGGCCTAGCGCATCTTGGCGACAATCGCCAGTCCTCCATGCAAATCCGGCTGTCATGACCGCCGCCTCGCCCTGGTGGACGCCTGATGTTCACGCCGACCGACGGCCGCGGCTGATCCTGCGCAATGCCATCACTGCGGCCCTGCGCGACTGGTTTGCCCGCCGCGACTTCGTCGAGGTGGAGACGGCGGCGCTGCAAATCTCGCCCGGCAACGAGGCGCATCTGTCGGCCTTCGCCACCGAGGCGATCGGCCCGGACGGCGCGAGTCAGCCGCTCTATTTGCACACCTCGCCGGAATTCGCCTGCAAGAAGCTGCTCGCCGCCGGCGAGAAACGCATCTTCAGCCTGAGTGCCGTCTATCGCAACCGCGAGCGCGGCCCGTTGCACCATCCGTCCTTCACCATGCTCGAATGGTATCGGGCTGATGAGACCTATGAGAGCCTAATGGAGGATTGCGCAGGGCTTGTCGCGCTGGCCGCCAAGCGCGCCGGCACAAAACGTTTCGCCTTTCGCGGCCGCGAGGCCGATCCGTTCGCCGAGCCCGAACGGTTGAGCGTCGCCGAGGCCTTCATGCGCCATGCCGGTATCGATCTGCTGGCCACGGTCGCCGCCGACGGCAGCACCGATCGCGAAGCGCTGAACGCGGCTCTGATCAAGGCGGGCTTACGCACGGCGCCCGACGACAATTGGGCCGATCTGTTCAGCCGGGTGATGGTGGAAAAGATCGAGCCGGCGCTGGGGCAGGGGCGCGCCACCATCCTTTACGGCTATCCGATTTCGGAGGCCGCCCTTGCCCGGCCGAGCGCGGATGATCCGCGCGTCGCCGAACGCTTCGAGCTCTATTGCTGCGGCGTCGAGCTGGCCAACGCCTTCGGCGAGCTGACCGACGCCGCCGAGCAGCGCCGGCGCTTCATCCTCGAGATGGACGAGAAGGAGCGCATCTATGGCGAACGCTATCCGATCGACGAGGATTTCCTCGCCGCACTGGCCATCATGCCGCAGGCAAGTGGCGCCGCACTCGGCTTCGACCGGCTGGTGATGCTGGCAACTGGGGCCGTGCGGGTCGAGGATGTGATGTGGACGCCGGTGACGGGGTGAGGCGAGGGCGAGTTGGCTGAGGGGGACTCTGCCGCTATGCCAAAGGAAAAGATCAGCGCCTGTCCAGCCCCGCCTCGATGACGATATGCTGGCAGACATTGTCGATGTCGCGAATGACGTCGTCGTTCCAGAAGCGCAGGATGGTCCAGCCGCTGCTCTTCAAATAAGCGCTGCGTGCTGCATCGCGCTCCATGTGTTCAGCGTCCGCGTGCTGGCTGCCATCAACCTCGACGACCAGGCGGTGTGTCGGACAGGCAAAATCAACGATGTAGGGTCCGATTGGCACCTGCCGGCGAAAGCTCAGCCCCATCAGTCGATGGGCGCGAAGCTCGTTCCACAGTTTCAACTCGGCCTCGGTCATCACACGGCGCATGGATTTAGCGTTCTTGCGCTGACGTGACGGAACGAGATCGTGACCCATCAGGCACCCTCGTTTTGTAGGCTGGCGACATCGTCGATGACAGCTGATCTCCCCCCTTGCGGGGAGATGCCCGGCAGGGCAGAGGGGGGTGGGAAGGATCGCAAACTTTCGAGCTAATCCCTTTCCAACCGAAAACCAGCCTGAGGGCGTGCCTACGATTGGTTGAGAGTTCGGCGGGACAGCACCCCCCTCTGTCCTGCCGGACATCTCCCCCGCAAGGGGGGAGATCGGCCGTCATCAATGCTTTCGCTAGCCTCGCTGTGGCTCGCATCCTTCCCCTACCGCCCCATCAGCAAGGCGACGGCGAGCTGCTGTAGATTGCCGCGCGGGGCGAATTCTATTCGGTCGAAATCGCGGCTTGCCTGCCGCTGCGCCTGGGAGAGTTCGGCAAGCCGCCGGGTCATTTCGGTCCTGATCTTGCTGCAGCCGGGATCGTCGGGGACGGACAGGCCGATGGTCGCCGTCTCGATCTTGCGGACCATGTCGACGATGATGTCGCCATGCACCTTTTCGTGGGCGGCGAGGCCAGCGGCGAAAACGTCCCAACTCTTCTGCACGGTGGCCGGCACCGGCCCGGACGTTTTGGGCAAGGTGTAGGTTATGATGAGCTTCGGCCGCGCCGACACCAGCACGCAGGCATTGCCTTGTCGCTGATAGTCCCTGACCCAGGTCAGCTTGAAATTGGTGTAGGCCATGGCGCGGACCTTGCCTTTACCGATCATCGGCCCGCGCTCGCCCATCGAGGTATGAAGCTGGGGACCGGTCTGCCCTGAAACGGCGTAGGTCTCTACCTTCTCGACCGGCTTCCATCCCGCCTGCGCCGGCGATGCCAGCAAACAGGCCAGAAGAAGACACATCAGATTGACTGTTTTCATGCGAATCCCCCGGGCGGATGGCTTTGGTGCGCTGAGATCATCAACGCATGGCCGGAATGCGGTCAAGGCGCCCTTGCCAAACCCGGCGTTCGCATTTCGCGTCGAATGAACCAATCAACGGGGATGTGCCGCAAACTCAATCCGCTTGGCGGGTTCGTTTTGAAATCTTCTTTCTGATCTAATTCTATAAACTAAGTAGAGTAATGCACAGAAGCCGTTTTGCGAGGAGTCCAAAATGTCGAAAAAGCTGGTGGTGGGGCTGTCGGGCAACCTGAGCCGACCGTCGAAGACCAAGGCGTTCATCAGCCACATCGTCGCGGAGGTGGCGAGCAGCACCGGTGCAGCCTCGACCGTTTTCGACATCGAGGATCTCGGTCGGTCGTTCCCGCAGGCAAGGCGCATTGGCGATCTGGATCCGTCGGCCAGGAACATCGTCGAGGAATTGCTGGCGGCCGATGTCCTGGTGATTGGCTCGCCGACCTTCAAAGGCAGCTACACCGGGCTTTTCAAGCATTTCTTCGACCTGCTCGACCCGTCATCCCTGAGGGGAAAGCCGGTCATCCTTGCTGCAACCGGCGGCGGCGATCGTCATTCTCTGGTGGTCGAACATCAGCTGCGGCCGCTGTTCGGCTTCTTCGAGGCGCTGACCCTGCCGACCGCGATCTACGCCTCCGACAAGGACTTCGCCAACGGCGTCTTGGTGTCCGAAGCCATCCATGCTCGCGCCAGGCAAGCGGTCGCCGAGGCGTGCCGGGCGGTGCCGCGCAGCGTCGGCCTTGCCGCCTGAACACCGGTCAGTGACCTCGATTCCCTTTCCGCACAGCTCAGAAGGAACCCGCAATGACCAGACCCAGCAAGTCCCGGCAGATCAAGCTTGGTGCTTTCCTGCCCGGTGGCGGACAGCACATCGCCGCCTGGCGCCATCCTGACGCGCCGGCCGACGGCGCGACGAATTTCGAGTTCCACAGGCAGCTCGCGCTGACCGCCGAGCGCGGCCTGTTCGACGCCTATTTCCTCGCCGACAATCTGACCGTCGGCCTCGGCGCCCGCGAAGGCGGCAATGCCAAGATCGCCGGGTACGAGCCGGTCACGCTGTTTGCTGCATTGGCGCCGCTCACCACGCATCTGGGCTTCATCGCCACTGCCTCCACCACCTATGAGGAGCCCTATACGCTCGCCCGCAAGTTTGCCTCGCTCGACCTTCTGTCGAACGGCCGGGCCGGCTGGAATGTCGTAACCTCGGCGGGCGATGACACCGCGCGCAATTTCAACCGCGAGGCGCAGCCTGCCCACGCCGAGCGCTATGCCCGGGCGCATGAGCATGTCGAGACGGTCAAGGCGCTGTGGGACAGCTGGGAAGACGATGCCTTCATCCGCGACAAGAAGTCGGGGCGCTTCTACGACAAGGACAAGCTCCACGACATCGATCACAAAGGCCCGCATTTCAGCGTCAAAGGCCCGCTCAATGTGCCGCGTCCGGTGCAAGGGCATCCGGTGGTGGTGCAGGCCGGGCAGTCGGAGGACGGACGCAAGCTCGCCGCCCAATCGGCTGAGGTCATCTTCACCGCCCATCAGAACCTGGCCTCGGCGCAAGAATTCTACCGCGACATCAAGGCGCGCGTGGCGGCAATCGGCCGCGATCCCGGACAGGTGCTGATCATGCCGGGCGTAGCACCCTTCGTCGGCCGCACCGAAGAGGAAGCCCGCGCCAAGTATCAGCAGCTGAACGAGCTGATCCTGCCCGAGGATGGCGTGGCCCTGCTCAACGGGCTGGCCGGCCAGACGCTCGACATCACCGGTTATCCGCTCGACGGGCCGCTGCCGCCGAGCAAGGAGACCGAAGGCATGAAGAGTCGCCAGGCCCTGATCCGCCAGATTGCCGACGAGCACAACTTCACCATCCGCCAGCTCTACCAGTGGGTGGCAACGGCCCGCGGCCACTACACCGTCATCGGCAGCGCGGTGCAGGTCGCCGATCAGCTGGAGGAATGGTTCGGCAATGAGGCCGCCGACGGCTTCAACATCCTGCCGCCGTGGCTGCCTGGCGCGCTCGACGATTTCGTCGACCTGGTGATCCCCGAGCTGCAGCGCCGCGGCCTGTTCCGCACCGCCTATGAAGGCAGGACCCTGCGCGAGAATCTTGGCCTCAGGCGGCCGGAAAATCCCTGGACCGCCGCCCGCTCCAAGGTGCTGGCCGCCGAATAATTCCCTGAAGCAAAGGGCAAGACGATGAGTTTGCAACACATCGAGCAGCGGGTGACGATCGATGCACATGGCGGCAGAACCAGCCTTGGCGCCGATTTCCCGCGCCTGGTCAACCGGACTGTCGTCCGCTTCCTGTCCCGTTTCGGCATCCTGATCGGCTTCCTCGCGATCTGGCAGGTCTCGAGCAGCGCGGGATGGGTCAACGCGGCGGTATTGCCGCCGATCGACACGATCGTCACCGCATTGTGGAATGGTTTGGCCGGCGGCACCTTGCTTGGCGACATCGCCATCAGCCTGCAGCGCGCCGGCCTCGCCTTCGCGGCGGCTGTGGCGGTTGCCATCCCGCTCGGTCTGTTCATGGGCCAGGTGCGTGCCGTCGAAACCGCGCTTGATCCGATCCTGCAGGTTTTCCGGCAGACCTCGGCGCTGGCGCTCTACCCCGTGTTCATCCTGCTGCTCGGGCTGGGGGAGGCCTCAAAGGTGTTCGTCATCTTCTGGGCGACGCTGTTTCCGCTGCTGCTCAAAACCAGCAGCGGCGTCAAGCACGACGATCCGAAACTGCTCGAAATGGCCCGGGTCTATGGCGCCACGCGGCTCACCGCGTTTCGCCGGGTCGTGCTTCCGGGGGCTGTCCCGTCGATCTTCGTGGGCTTAAGGCTGAGTGCGACCACGGCGCTGTTGCTGCTGATCGCCTCCGAAATGATCGGCGCCAACAAGGGCATCGGCTTCCAGGTGATGAACGCGCAGTACAACTTCCAGATCCCGCTGATGTTTGCGGCGATCGTCATCCTCGCCGGCCTCGGCCTGATCGCCAACCAGGCGCTGGTCAGCCTGCAGCGGCGGCTCTGCCGCTGGAGCAATCCCATCGACTGACCAGCCTTTCGCCATCCTCTCCAACAGGCACCATCCTCCAACAGGAAAGACCGGACCATGCCAATTACTCGCCGTTCCCTGCTTGCCGGCGCTCCCTTTGCCGCCGGCATCATCGCCACCGGCCTGCCTCGCTTTGCCGCTGCGCAAGTCGCGCCGGTCACGTTGCGCTACCTCGCCAGCCGCGGCAGCATCTCGCCGCATGAGCTGGCGGAAGAGCTCGGCTATTTCAGGGACGTCGGCGTCAAGCTGGAGAATGTCGGCTACTCCGGCGGCGGCCCGGAATCGCTGTTCGCGCTCGCCTCCGGCAGCGTCGATCTCGGCTCGGCCGCGACCGCTGCGGTGATCAATTCGATCTCCGGCGGCAACGACTTCGTCGCCGTCTATCCAAGCAACGGCATCAACAGGCAAGTGCGGAGCGTCTTCTACGTGCTGGAAGACAGTCCGATCAAATCGATTGCCGACATCGCCGGCAAAACCATTGCGGTCAACACGCTCGGCGCCCATCTCGACTATACCGTGCGCGAGGCGCTGCACGGCGTCGGCCTGCCGCCGAATGCCGCCAACCTCGTCGTGGTGCCCGGGCCGCAGCTCGAACAGACCTTGCGGTCGCGCCAGGTCGATATCGCCGCGCTAGGCTATGGGCAGGCGACGTTCGCTGGCGCGCGGGGGGACAAGGGC
>NZ_JAMYLP010000142.1:0-9373 GCF_040318085.1 Mesorhizobium sp. M1322 | reverse complement strand
TCCCATCGTCCACCTCCATCGAGGTGGATGTTGAATCAGCACAAGACGCAGCTGTCACATCACAATCGATTCATCGATCACAGGACTTGCTCTAGTTTCTAACGCGCAAATGGACAAAGTTGCCAAAATGTTTAGCGAGGCATTTCCAAGCGCCAAGTACATTCGAGACGCTTCCGCTCACCCTGCGGACATGCTCTGGAATCCCTTTTATGAGGAACAGAACTCTTTCGATGGTCCCCTCTCAGTTGGAGGCGTCGAGGTTATACGTGGCGAAGGGATACGATCGCATTTCACCGGGATTGTGAATCGACACGTCACCGTGACTATCAAAGGCGGCGTCCATAGCTACGAGCTTTCGCAGTCGTCGCTCGAAAAGTTGGATGAAATCCGAAAGGCTGTCTTCGAGGTTTTCAAACCTGCATCGGAAGCGTCCATGCAACTGTTTTTTGCTGCTATGAGCAGCAAGGACCGTCCTAGCGCCTAACGCGCTTGGAACCCTGCGCCAGCCGGGAAATCGGGTTTCAACTTTCTCCGCTTTTGCGGTGAATTCGGATATGGTGAAATTCGAAACCATCGTTGAGAAATTTAGGTGTTTCACTGGCCTGTCACGCCGGAGGTCGCGGGTTCGAGCCCCGTCACTCGCGCCATTTTCAATCGCTTAGCTGATTGGAAATGAAAAAAACTCTGAATGCCGGACCGGCAATTCAGATATTCGGGTCGACCTTTGCACCCGATAAATTCTAGCGCTTGGTTTGGTTTTTAGAGATCCGTTCGATTTGGCTCATCACCACTTGCGGATCGACGTTCTGAGCTAGCTGGGGCAGTTCGTCATCTGCCGGCGTCGATACTTTTAAACGCTCCGTCAGGGCGGACATCATTTCGATCAGTCGTGTGGTTTCATGCTCGTTGAGCAGGCTGATCTGCAGATCCAGCTCGGCGCGGCGCTCGCTGAGCTCAGCCATTCTGTTCTGGTTGATCAGGACAAAGGTGGACAGGAAGATCGCCTCAACCGAGGCTACCATTGCCAATATCACAAAACTTGGGTCCCAGGGTGGAATAGCCGGGATCGCTCCAAGGTTCAGCACGACCCAGACGATCAGGATTGCAAGGTGCAGATACACGAATGCCATGCTCCCCGCGAAACGGGAGATGACGCCGGCAATTCGATCTTGAAACGCCTGCTGCTGCTCCTGCTCTCGTCGATGGTCAACCAGAGCTTGAATGTTGTTGTGGAGGACCGACTGCATGTCGGCGGATTGTGGCGCGGCCATGGACATCAAGGCCCGACTTGAGGCGCTAGGCCTGAGGTCCAGCCGCGGCGGCAAGGAAGTTTCATAGACGTTCTCAACCTGATAGGCCTCTTGGTTTCCCCGTTGGAAGCGGGACAACGCGGCCGGGGATGCGTGCTCGCTGCCGCTTCTCTCGGACGCTGAGCTCCTTAACGCCTGTTGTGGCGCATGGTTGCCCGGCACGCGCGACTGGCAGTAGAGTGAAGGTCGTGAGATCGACCCGGCAAAGCTTTCGTAAAAGCATTTTTCCCAAGGCTCCGTGAGCCGATGCTCGGCACGTTCGCCAACTACGCTCGGGCTCGGTTCCGTGCGGAATTGCGGGATTCGTGCTTCGCTGATCGGGGTCGCCTATTTTTGCCGCGGGTCTTCAAGGCCGATGCCGATCTGGCGGAAACGGCCCGCCCGACGTTCGACCACGGCTTCGGCGAGCGAGCGGGCCGCGTTGCGAACTTCTTCCTGGATTGTCTCGTCGGCATCGAGTTCATCATGACTTGTAGCGTACGGCTTCCAGTAGCCGATGTAGCGGTCGAGCTCGGCGCTGGGGCCGGCCGGCGACAACTTCATGAAACGCAGCCAGTCAGCGATGGAATGCCGCACATTCTCCGCACCTTCTACATCGCCGTGCACGATCACAGAAAACAGCCTGCCCGCCAGATGACGCGGATAGTCCCACCCGGCCAGTTCTACCTCTTTTGCCTTTGCCGCATCCTTGCCTTGAGTCAGCGAGGGGTCTGGATTGCCACCGTCAGCGCAGACAAGCCTGTCCATCATCAGTTTGACAGGCGAGGAAACCTGATACCAATTCACCGGGGTGATGATCATGATCCCATGGGCGGCGACCCACATCGGGTAGATTTCGTTCATCCAGTCCTGAACTTGCCCAAGCGAATGGTTGGGATAGCAGGAACAGGGCCAATGGCAGAGCGGAGCGGCCGTCGAAAAGCACGCCTTGCAGGGATAGATGTTCCTCCCGTATTCGGAAGCAAGTCGCGACAGATCGAGAATTTCGACGGCAAGTTTCGTTTCCTTGTCGATGGTCTCACGGGCGATTTCGGCGAGCCGGAAACTCTTCGACATTTCGTCGGGACAGGTATGCTCGCTGCGCGGCGACCCGTTGATGATCAATAGACGCGGCGGGACCGTTAGATCATCGTGCCGACGCTGCGCCTGTAGCACCGCTTCGTGCGCAGCGATCCAATCGACCGACAGATCGTAGTCGGGGTCGCTGAACGTAGGACCGGCTTTCCTCGTGATCGGGCTCTTGCGGGAATCGGCATAAGCCTGCCAGGCGATCGAAGCGATTTGCTCGATCGACCGGGCGACCGGTTCGAACGCTGGATCGACGAATTGCTGCATGTACCTTGCCTTGAACTCTTTCTCACTCAATTTGGGACTAGCCATGCCTTGCGAGGCGCCGGGGTTTTCCCGACAAACTTGCCAACGAGACCAGCCATTTCCGAATTCCTTTCCCGAATCTTCGTCCAGGAACGCGCAAGACTTGCAGTGATTTATTCACCCGTTTCGTCGGCACCTCCGTGGAAGAAGGATCGGATTTCCTCCCTGTCGACGCTGTCATCGCCGTTCTCGTCGACAGCGTTGAATATCCGCCCGATGAAATCCTGAACCTCGGTTTGAGAAAGCGCACCATCGCCGTCGGCGTCCACTATGGCGAACATCATTCGCATCCGTGCGCCATGCATCATCCCGCCTCCCATTCGGCGCCCGTCATGCGGACCTCTTCGGAAATCGCGATGCCAACGGTCGCCACCTCGTCGTTCTGCTCGAGGGCGACGATGCTCCTGCATTCTCTGCTCCAGCATCTCAGTCATCATCTGACGCATCATTTGGCGCATGGAGTCTTCGGTTGGCCCGCTCATTCCTGGCGATGGCTGTGAACCTTGATCCGGTGCCGGTGCGGTGGGCGCAGGTGAGCTCGTCTGGGATAGTGCCGGCGAAGCCAGCATAGCCAGCGCCGCGGCAACTGCTGTGGTCTTGCTTGGTAATGTCATCGTATTCTCCTTGGAGAATGGTGGACCGAACGTGTCGGCATCCAAGCCAAACCCGCTGCTCCCCGCATGGTTCCTGGCGACTTGGCAGATGATCGCTGTGTGCCGGTTCATCCTTCGCGCTGCCGCAGAAAAATGCAGTCCCTACAGCGACATAGCGCAGCGATTCGCTTTAACAGCGGGCCAGAAGGCTATTTCCGACTGGGGCCCTGTCACGCTGGAGGTCGCGGATGGCCTTGGTTCCTTAACACAAAAAGTTTCGACTTTCGGTTTCCTGAGAGTTTCAACTTTTTGTATTTGTTGCGTTCCAAGCCTGTCATATGCGTTTGAGCATTGGATTTTCCCGAACCCGGTTCCCACTTTGGGTCCGATGCTCTAACGGAGAAGAAGCCTTGGATGCCCTGAAATCGCTCATCGAATCGCGCCATTTCGATCTTACGATCATGGTCCTGATCCTGATCAACGCCGTCACGCTCGGCCTCGAAACCTCGCCCGATGCGATTGCTGCTTTTGGCCCGCTTCTAACTGCCATCGACCGTGCGATCCTCGGCGTCTTCGTCCTCGAACTCGCGATCCGGGTGGTCGTCTACAGGACGAATTTCTTCCGCGATCCATGGCGCATCTTCGACCTCTTCGTCGTCGGTTTCGCGACCGGTTCGCTGTCCGTGCTGAGGGCGCTGCGCATCCTGCGGGTCCTGCGCCTGATCAGCATCGTTCCGTCGCTGCGCCGTGTCGTCACCGGCTTCATCACCGCCTTGCCTGGCATGGGCTCGATCATGCTGTTGCTCGGGCTGGTATTCTACGTCTTTGCGGTGATGGCGACGAAGCTCTACGGCTCGTCCTTCCCCGAACTGTTCGGCGGCATACCGGAATCGCTCTTCACGCTTTTTCAGGTCATGACTCTCGAAGGCTGGTCGGACGGCGTGGTGCGCCCGGTCATGGCGGTCTATCCGACCGCCTGGCTGTTCTTCATCCCATTCATCATCGCGACCTCGTTCACCGTGCTCAATCTGTTCATCGGCGTGATCGTTTCGGCGATGGAGGCCGAGCATGAAGCCGTAGAATCGGCCGACAGGGCAACGCTGCACAGCGATCAGGCCATCATCCTCGCGGAACTACAGGCGCTGCGGGCAGAGGTCCGCGAATTGTCCGGCGTTCGCGGCTAGATCGCCTCATTCCCCGCGAGCCATTCCGGCGGCTTCTGATGGTGTGGTGCCGTGAAAGAGCCCGCCGCTCCATTTGCGAAGCGGCAGGCCCCCAGATTACCCCCCCGATTGCCAGGTCAAGGTTGCCCCCGGCATCGCTGACCGTGCAATTGCGGCGCCAGACCCCATCGCCCATTACGGGACACCTATGCCAATGACGCAAGATGAGATTGCCGATTTACATTAACTGTTGCTAATGTGCCACCATGTCGGAACGGACCAAAGTGGAGAGCTTGCGGCCTCACCCTTTGGCGAGCAATGCCTCGACCTCTTGCAGGGTCGGCATCGACGGCGCCGTGCCCGGCCGCGTTACCGAAATGCCAGCGACGGCGCAGGCGAAGCGGACCGCTTGCAGCGGTTCCACCCCTCTCGCAAGTGCTGCAGCCAGGCCGCCATTGAAGGCGTCGCCGGCGCCGGTTGTTTCGACCACAGGGCCGGCATTGATCGCTCCGACATGGTCGGAGCGGCTGTCCGTGTGCAACAGCGCGCCCTTTTCGCCGAGCGTCACTATAACCGCACCGACGCCCTTCTGGAGCAGACTGTCGGCGGCGCGGCGGGCGTCGTCGATGGAGGACACCTTGATGCCGGTCAGTTCCTCGGCCTCGGTCTCATTGGGCGTGACATAGTCGCAGAGCGTGAAGATGCGCTCGGGCAGGCTTGCCGCGGGCGCCGGATTGAGGATGGTCGTCACCCCTGCCCCGCGCGCGATTTCCAGCGCCCGCAGCGCCGCCTTGATCGGCTGTTCGAGCTGGGTGACGAAGACGCCGGCCAAGCGGATCAGGCCGGCATGGGCCTCGATATCGTCGGGCGAAATCAGCATGGCCGCACCGGGGCTAACGATGATGGCGTTGTTGCCGGTCGTATCCTCGACGAAAATATAAGCCGCACCCGTGTAACTCTCCGGCGTGTCGATGACGGCACTCTTCACGTCGGCCTGCGCCCAGGTTCGCCTGGCCATATCGGCAAAGGGATCGACGCCGAGGCGCGTCAGGAAGGTGGTGTCTGCGCCGAGCCGGCCGGCCGCGACCGCCTGGTTGGAGCCCTTGCCGCCCGGGCCGAGGGTGAAGGATGTGCCAAGAAGCGTCTCGCCCATGCGCGGCTGGCGCGCGGCGCGGTAGGCGGTGTCGGCGACGAAGACCCCCAATATGACGACAGGCTTGCCTGGCATCCCCCTACTCCGCATCCGGCGGCACGACGCCCTTGCGGAAGGCGAAACAGCCATAGAAGCGGCGTTCGCCGGTCTGGATGACGCAATAGGCCTTTTTGGCGCGCTCATAAAAGGCGTAGCGCTCGACCGGGATCATCGGCCATGGCTTGCCCTCCGCCGCGTCGATCTCGTCTTGCACTTGCCTCTGCACTGCGGGAATCTCGTCCGGCTTGCCGACGATCTCCATGCGGGCGGCCGCGTCGTCGACGAAACTGTCCAGCGGATAGAGCGACAGCACCGCCTTGACCACGTCCGCGGCCGGCGCATCGATGCGCAGCAGCCGGCCGAGCACGGTCTGGCGCGCCACCGAATCGGAAGGGAAGTTGGTGTCGGCGATGATCAAATCGTCGCCATGGCCCATCGCCCGCAGCGCCTGGAGCACGTCGGCATTGAGCAGCGGATTGATCCCTTTGAGCATAGTTCCCTCCCGAACGGGCTTTTTGATGCGAAGCCTGGCGCATGATCCCGAAAAGTGTTGTCGGTTTTCAGGCGCAAATTCAAAGCATTAAAGACGACGGCCGGTCTCTGAGTCGAAGAGATGGACCTGGTCGAGCCGGGGTTTCAGATGCAGCGTGTCGCCCGGCTTGAAGTCGTGGCGCTCACGGAACAGCGCCACCATCTCGCCGTCGCCGAAGCGCAGGAAGACCAACGTTTCGGAACCGGTTGGCTCGACGACGGAAATCTTCGCCGGCACGCCGTCGGGGTGGATTTCTAGATGCTCGGGCCGCACACCGTAGACCACCTTGCGCCCGTCCTCCACGGCGCTGTTCGTAGCAATCGGGAACGGCGTTCCGGCGATGTCGACGACAGGCCTGTCGCCCTTGCGCACCACGCCCTTGAGCAGGTTCATGGAGGGCGAGCCGATGAAGCCGGCGACGAACAGATTGGCCGGCCGGTCGAACAGTTCCAGCGGCGCGCCGACCTGCTCGATGCGGCCGTCACGCATCACCACGATCTTGTCGGCCATGGTCATGGCCTCGATCTGGTCGTGCGTGACATAGATGGTGGTGGTCTTCAGCCGCTGGTGCAGCTCCTTGATCTCGGTGCGCATCTGGACGCGCAGCTTTGCGTCGAGGTTAGACAGCGGCTCGTCGAACAGAAATACCTGCGGGTTGCGCACGATGGCGCGGCCCATGGCGACGCGCTGGCGCTGTCCGCCCGAGAGCTGGCGCGGATAGCGCTTGAGGTAGGGGTTGAGGTCGAGGATATCGGCGGCGCGCTTGACCCGCTCCGCGACCACCGCCGGGTCGGTCTTGCGCAGCTTCAGCGCAAAGGCCATGTTCTGCTCCACCGTCTTGTGCGGATAGAGCGCATAGTTCTGGAACACCATGGCGATGTCGCGCTTGGCCGGCGGCAGATGATTGACGACACGGTCGCCGATGGCGATCGTGCCGCCGGAAACGGTCTCCAGCCCGGCCACCATCCTGAGCAGCGTGGACTTGCCGCACCCCGAAGGGCCAACCAGCACCACGAACTGCCCGTCGGCGATGTCGACGCTGACATCGTGCAGGACCTTGACGGTTCCGAACGCCTTGGCCACATTGCTGATCGCGACTTGAGCCATCGGCCCCCCTTTCGTTGCGGTGAAGCTAAACAACGCAAACGGCTAGGGCAAGTCAGTCTTTTATAGATAAAAAACCCCATCATCGTTGACACGGCACTTGGTTGTGAGAATAGTGAAAGGGCTCGGGTTCTGACCCTGTTCCGGGCGCGCCGGCACACTAGTTCGGATTACGGAAATCGAAGTGTCGCGGGAGGAAACTTGGGCCCTATTTCCAGGAGTCGCTGTTGTTGGGGAACACGTCCAGCGCTCCATACACCCGAAACAATCACCATTGAGATACAATCACCGTTGAGATTCTGGGAGGAACGAAATGAAAGTCAGCCTTTACAACCAATTTATGCGCGCGGGAGCCACTCGCCGCGATGTCCTCAAGGGCGCGGCCAGCATGGCCGCGATCGCCGCGGCATCCGGCGCCGGGCTTGGCGCACTGACGCGCCCTGCTTCCGCCGCAAGCGAGCTGCGTGCGCAGATCCTGCAGATCCCCGGTGTCGGCAAGGGCCAGCCGACCGATGCCGACTTCCAGCAGGTCGGCGAGCTTTGCCTGGAGGCGACCAAGGCCAGCGTCAAGGAAGGCGAATTCGCCGGTGTCCAGCTCACCTTCATGGGGCTCAACAACCAGAACCTGCACAATGTGCTGTTTCGCGGCTTCCTGAAGCCGTGGGAGACCTATACCGGCGCCAAGATCAACTGGATCGACCTGGCGCAGGCGGACTACAACGCCCGCCTGCAGCAGTCGATCGCCACCGGCACCGTCGATTTCGACATCATCGAGATGGGCGCTCCGTTCGAAGGCGACGTCTGCGGCAAGGGCCTCACCTCCGAAATGCCGGACTGGGTCAAGGACCAGATCGACATGAAGGACGTCGTGGCCTATCTGCAGCCACCGGTCGGCACCTGGGACGGCAAGCAGTACCGCGTGACCGTCGACGGCGACGCACACAACTTCAACTACCGCACCGACGTGTTTGCCGATGCCGACCTCGCCAAGGCGTGGAAGGATGGCGGCGGCGAAGGTGAATGGGGCGTGCCGAAGACCTGGCAGCAGGTGCAGGCCGTGACCAAATTCCTCAAGGGCAAGCAGTTCCAGGGCCAGGACGTCTTTGGCTATCTCGACGCCCCCAAGGCGTGGGGCGGTTTCGGCTTCTACTTCCTCGGCAGCCGCGCCAGCGCCTATGCCAAGCATCCCGACGACAAGGCCTGGCTGTTCGACGCCGACACGATGAAGCCGCGCATCAACAATCCGGCCTGGGTGCGGGCGATCCAGGATGTGATCGACGCGCTTCCGTCGGAGCCCGCCGACCAGATCAACGCCGACCCGAACACCACCGCCTTCCAGCAGTTCCTGGCCGGCACCGGTTCGATGGTAACCTGGTGGGGCGACGTCGGCTCCAACGTCAAGACCAACGACTCGTCGGTCGTCGGCGATGTCACCGGCTTCTCGATCCTGCCGGGCTCGGACGACGTCTACAATTCCAAGACCGGCCAATGGGACAAGCTGGCCAGCGGCCCGAACTATGCGCCGAACTGCGCCTATCTCGGCTGGGGTGTCTACGTCATGGCCCGCGTCGATAGCGACGAAAAGAAGAAGAAGGCGGCCTGGTCTGCCGCGGCCCATCTCGGCGGCAAGGACCTTTCGCTCTGGTGCGCGGCATATCCGTCCGGCTTCCAGCCCTACCGCAACTCGCATTTCGACATTCCGGAATGGGTGGCGGCCGGTTACGACGAGGCATTCATCACCTCGTATCTCAAGTCGGAAGCCGACAGCTACAACCATCCGAACGCCGCGATCGAACCGCGCATCCCCGGCATCTTCCAATATTACAGCGCCGCCGAGGACATTCTGGCCAACACGTTCGCCGGAAAGATGAAGGCGCAGGAAGGCGCCGACGCCATCGCAGCCGCTTGGGAGAAGCTGACCGACCAGATTGGCCGCGAAAATCAGGTCAAGCTCTACAAAGCCTCGCTCGGCATGTAGGCTGAGACTGTGGTGAACCGTGGGGGGGCCGGCCGCCCCCCCCCGCCGCCCCCCCCAACCCCCGCGCCCCGCCCCCCCCACCCCCCCCCCCCCCCCGCCCCCCCCCCCCCCCCACACCGTCAAGGTA
>NZ_JAMYLP010000141.1:0-9633 GCF_040318085.1 Mesorhizobium sp. M1322 | reverse complement strand
CCCGCAAACCGGGCCAATGTGGCTCGATTGCGGTTCAAAAAACGCCCCACGCGCCATCTGCGCCAAACTTCGGCTCCCGTGCAAAGCCCTCCTTGTGGGGGAGATGTCCGGCAGGACAGACGGGGGCGCGAAGGAATGCAATCATCTCAATAGCGCCCCTTCCCCCAACGTCAAAACGCCGTCCGCGAGCGTAGCGCCGCGGCCAGCGTGCCTTCGTCGAGATAGTCGAGTTCGCCGCCGACCGGTACCCCATGCGCCAGCCGCGTTACTTTGATGTCGAAGCCGGACAATTGATCGGTGAGATAATGCGCGGTGGTCTGGCCCTCGACCGTGGCGTTGACGGCAAGGATCACCTCCTTGACCTCGCCGCCGGCGACACGGTCGACCAGCGATCGGATGTTGAGCTGCTCTGGGCCGATGCCGTCGAGCGGCGACAGCGAGCCGCCGAGCACGTGGTAGCGGACATTCATAGCGGCCGCCCGCTCCAGCGCCCACAGGTCGGCCACGTCCTCGACGACGATCAGCGTGCCGGCGTCGCGGCGTGGATCGGTGCAGATCATGCAGGGGTCGGACGTATCGACATTGCCGCAGGTCGAGCAGATGCGCACCTTGTCGACCGCCTCCCTCATGGCGGCGGCGAGCGGCGACAGCAACTGCTCCTTCTTCTTGATGAGGTGAAGCGCTGCCCGCCTGGCCGAACGGGGCCCGAGCCCCGGCACCTTGGCCAGAAGCTGGATCAGGCGTTCGATCTCGGGACCGGCGATTCGCTTCGACATCGCATTGGTTTAGGATTTTTCCGCGCGCTTTGGAACACTTCCGCGGCGCGGCTGCCGCGAAACAATCGCTCAGGTTTCCGCTGCCCCTCATTGCCCTGCCGGGCATTTCTTCCCGTATAGTGACGGGGAGAAAGGGCGCCTTCGCAAAAGATTTCGCCAATCTCAAGCGCGCAGGAAAGGTGCCAAGGTTGCGGCCAGCCCCTTCTCCACGGGGAGAAGATGCCGGCAGGCAGATGAGGGGCGGCGCCGACGTCGACGGTCGATCGCCTCAGTATGCCTCCAGCGGCCGGCTTTGGCCGGCGATCATCGCACCGATGGCGTCGGTGTTCTCGGGTGTCGATTCAAACGACATCGTCGGCTCGGCCGGCGCCGCCGGGAATGACGTGACAGGTTGCGCACCGGCGGTGCCGCCGAAACGGGCCGCATCCGGCTCCTGCATCGGCTCTTGCATCGCCACAAGCGTCGCCTTCTCCGGCGTCGCCTTCTCCAGAGTAGCCTTTGCCGGTTGCGGTGCGACCGCGGTCACATAGGTTGCCTTGGCGAATTTTGCCTTGGCGACCGGCGCCGCGGAGGCCACGAGCGTCACTGGTGCGGCGCGCGCCGACGTCCGCGCTGTGGACTGTGCCACCGCGACCGTGGGCTCGTCCGGCAAAGGTTTCCAGTTCCGGCCGCGCTTTTCATAGAAGGCGTTGCCGCCGGCAACCATGGTGTAGTGCATGTTCTTGTAGGGGAAACGCAGGCCGGCGGTGTGAAAGAACATCGTGTTCTTCAGCTTGGCCTTGCGCTCGCCCCTAAGCACCGCCTCGGCGGCTTCCTCGACATCGGGCATCGCCTTCGAATTCATCCGCCGTGTCATCACGCCCGGCGCGAATTGACCGCGCTCGCCGACCACCTGGCAGATGGTGGTGCCGTGCTTGCCGGAGCGCAGCCGGTTCATCACCACCGTGCCGACGGCAATCATGCCGTCACGGCTCGACCGGTTGGATTCGAAGAACATCGCGCGCTGGAGGCACTCCTTGTCCTTCGCTGTGTGGCTGTAGGGCCGGGACCTGACGGCATCGGCCAGGCTGGCCACGGACAGGCCGTGCGAGGTGGTCTGACTGCAGGCGGCCAAAAACAGCGGAGAGGTGATGACGCCGAGCAACAACGGCGTCTTCCATCGGGTCCCGATCAAAGATATCCCCTCATTCTGTCGCCAGCCCGCCCCTGGTTGCGGCAAGAATGAGACACTTTCAGGCAAAAAGATGGCTAAAGCGTTGTTAAGTGGAAAGTGGCGGAATAGACACACCCGATAGAGGCGCAGATTTAACTGACTGACGGTACGAACCCGTTGCCCGGGTTCGGCCTCATCGAACTCCTCCGAAAACAGCCCGCGTTGCAGGAACAGCATCCGTGCGTCCGTTGCTTTCGGTGCAATCTGCAGCGGCCAGACGCTTTCGACGAACTCGGCCTTCGTGAAATCGGGGGTAGCCGCGCAGGCAGCTTCTAGAAGATGGGCGATTTCCAGCACCGATGGCACGTTCATCCTTCGACAGGACCGACATGCGGGATTCGTTCGACGGGCGATGGATGAAATCGTCGAACAAATCGAGATAGCCGCTGATTCCAACCAGATCCACGCCGACGTCGCAATCGGCCAGGATTTCCAATATCTCATAGATCCTGTTTCGGACGCGCTGCCCTATCAGCCTGGCTGATGGTTCTTCGGTCATGGCGGCCGCTGAGTATTGCTAGAAAGGCAGCTTCATTCCCGGCGGTATCGGCAGCCCCGCGGTCAGTGCCTGCGTCTTTTCCTGCATCATCTGCTCGACCTTGGCCCTGGCGTCATTGTGGGCGGCGAGAAGCAGATCCTCCAGGATCTCGATCTCGTCCTCCTTGAACAGAGACGGATCAACCTTCAGCGACTTCATCTCGAATTTGCCGGTCAGCGTCACGTTGACCAGGCCGCCGCCGGCCTGTCCGGTGGCTTCGAGCGTGGCGATCTCGTCCTGCATGGCCTGGAACTTGGCCTGCATTTCCTTCGCCTTGCCCATCAGGCCGAGAAGATCTTTCATCGCGTGGTCCTCTTCGATTGATCTGTTTCTTGTTTAAGCATGATCTTCTCCGAAAACCGGCTCCCACTTTTCGGGATCATGCTTAGGTTTCGTCGTCGTCCGCCGCCGGCTCGACCGGCAGGTCAGCCTCGACCGCATCGGCTTCCGGTGCGTCGGGAATGCGCACGTCGATGACCTTGGCGCCGGGAAAACGCGCCAGGATGGCGGCGACGGTCGGGTCGCTCTTGGCGTCGAGGAGGGCGTTTTCGCGTTTGGTCGATTCCATCTCGGCCAGCGTCTGGCCGCCCTCTTCCTTTGACAGCGAGACCAGCCAGCTGCGGCCGGTCCAGGCGCGCAATTTGGCGGTCAGATCGTTGAGCAGCATCTTCGGCGCGTCATCGGTCAGGCTGACGTCGATGCGGCCCGGCTCGATGCGCACCAGACGCACGCAGCGCTTCACCAGCACCTTGAAGGCCACGTCGCGCTGGGCGTCGGCGAGGGCGACTATGTCGGCCAGCGACTTCACCGGCACCGGCGGCGCATCCGCGACCGGCTCCGGCGCCGGAACGAAGGCTGCAGGCATCGGCTCGGGTTCGACCAGCCGCATGGTCTGCGCGCCGCCATTGGCCGTCGGCATCCGCGTCTGCGCAGCAGCGCCGGCGCCGCCATTTCCGGGACTTACTGGACCGGGACTGGCTGGGCCGTGATTTGCGACCACAGAGCTTGCGGGCGCACCATTCGAGCGCGGCGAGCCATTCGGCACCGACGCTCCGGCCTCCAGCGATTTCAGCGCCTCATCCAGTGTCGGCAGGTCGGCGGCATGCGCCAGCCGGATCAGCACCATTTCGGCGGCACTGACCGGCCGGTTGGAGGACTGCACCTCGGGAATGCCTTTCAACAGCATCTGCCAGGTCCGCGACAGCACTCTGACCGACAGCGCCTTGGCGAAATCGGCGCCGCGCCAGCGCTCGTCCTCCGACAGCGACGCGTCATCGAGGGCCGTCGGCACGAAGCGCAACCGGGTGACGAGATGGTTGAACTCGGCCAAGTCGGTCAGCACCGCGGCCGGATCGGCGCCGGTGTCGTACTGGTTGCGGAACTCGGCCAGTGCGGCCGCGACGTCGCCCTTCATCACATGTTCGAACAGGTCGACGATGCGGGCGCGGTCGGCGAGCCCGAGCATGGCGCGCACCGCTTCGGCGCTGACAGCGCCGCTGCCATGGGCGATCGCCTGGTCGAGTATGGACAGCGAATCGCGCGCCGATCCTTCGGCCGCACGGGCGATCATCGCCAGCGCGTCGTCGTCGACCGCAATGCCTTCTTTGCCGGCGATCGAGGAGAGATGCGCGACCAGCGTGCCGGCATCGATACGCCTGAGGTCGAAGCGCTGGCAGCGCGACAGAACGGTGATCGGAACCTTTCTGATTTCGGTGGTGGCGAAGATGAATTTGACGTGCGGCGGCGGCTCTTCCAGCGTCTTCAGCAGGCCGTTGAAGGCCTGCGTCGAGAGCATGTGCACTTCGTCGATGATGTAAACCTTGTAGCGCGCCGACACCGGCGCGTAGCGCACGCGCTCGATGATGTCTCTGATATCGTCGATGCCGGTATGCGAGGCGGCGTCCATCTCGATGACGTCGACATGGCGGCCTTCCATGATCGCCTGGCAATGCTCGCCCAGCATGGCAAGGTCGACCGAAGGCTGGTCGACGGCGGCGGTTTTGTAGTTGAGCGCCCGCGCCAGAATGCGCGCCGTCGTCGTCTTGCCGACACCGCGCACGCCGGTCAGCATCCAGGCCTGGGCGATGCGGCCGGTGGCGAAGGCGTTGGTGAGGGTGCGAACCATCGGCTCCTGGCCGATCAGTTCGGAGAAATTCGCAGGACGGTATTTACGCGCCAGAACGCGATAGGCGGCGGCCTTTTCCGTTCCCGAATTTCCGGCTTCGCTCATTCGCCCGTAAAGCTCCAAGGGCCGCGCCTGCAGGCGGCCGATTCCTGCGCATAGTTTCGCCCGCAGGGCTTGGCGCCGTCAATGTCGCGGGAGAAAGGCGAAGAGGTGGGAGGCTGGAACAATGACCCGTTCCGGGCTCGTTAGGGCTGCTTCCTTCCGGACCTGACCCGGTTGGCGAGTGGACCGTCCACCACCAACCTCCCGCTTTCCATATCGGCAATTCGGCGATGAAATGCAAGGGCGCAGGATCAATCAGCCGGGAGTGGCGCCGAAAGCTGAAACAAAAAACCCGCCTCGGGGCGGGTCATTGGCGCAAATCAGCACTATGCCCAAACCATTAGCATAACTGCCGTCACAAAGCAACGATTCGCTTGCTGCCTCTTGCGGGCCACCGGCAGCCGCTCTAGCGTTCAAAAGTATAAAAAACAAGACAAAAGTGAAGGAACGCCGATGTTGCCGGGCCTCAAGGCCGGATTCACGCTGGACGCTCGTCTGGAGGCGGACAGCGAACAGTTGATGTGGCTCGGCCTGTGCGAGTTGCGGGTGATGAACGATCGCCGCTGGCCGTGGCTGCTTCTGGTGCCGCAGCGGCCGGGCGTGGAGGAAATCCACGATTTGACGCCGCTCGACCAGACTATGCTGACCTTCGAGACCAATATGGTGGCGCAGGCGCTGAAGAGGGTGAGCGGCTGCACCAAGATCAACACCGGCGCACTCGGCAACATCGTTCGTCAGTTGCATGTCCACGTCATCGCCCGCTCGGAAGGCGATCCCGGCTGGCCGGGCCCGGTGTGGGGGCACGGCATGCGCGAACCCTATCAGCGATCCGACCTTCGCCGGTTTGCGCAACAGGTAAAGGCGGCGCTATAAGCCTGTCCCGTGTCCATCCTGAAGTTGAGACCCCATGAGCTTCCGCCTGTTTGACGCGCCCTTGCGCGAGCCGAGCCAGTTCGTCGGCTTCGCCGGCAACATGATCGACCGGCAATCGGAAAACCGCGCCGATGATTCCGTCGAAAAGGCACTCGCCGATCCCTCAGCCAGGCTATTGCTGATGCATGGCGGGCGGCTCTACCTGAAGCTCAGGGATGGCGGCTTCGATCCCTGGTTCGGCGCCGAGGAAAGCCAGCCGCTCCAGGTGTTGCTCGACCATGGCGTCCTGCTCGGTTTTTCCGACAGCGGGCCGGTGCTCGCCGTGCCGGCCGGGCTCGATCCCGAACAACTGCCGGAGACGATCAAGGCCATCGACTATCGCTCGGTCTATATGCAGGGGCTGATCGACGAAGCGGCGGCCGGCGCGATGGCGCAAGGAGCAGCGCTGCTCGCCTGGCATGCGAGCCACCGCTTCTGCAGCAAATGCGGTGCTGAAGCCGAAATGCGGGCCGGCGGCTACAAGCGGCTTTGCCCGGCCTGCGCCACCGAGCATTTTCCACGCACCGACCCGGTGGCGATCATGCTGACGGTGACGCGCGAAAAATGCCTGCTTGGCCGCGGCCGCCATTTCGCGCCGGGCATGTATTCGGCGCTTGCCGGCTTCATCGAACCGGGCGAGACGATCGAGGCGGCGGTGCGCCGTGAAACGTTGGAGGAAGCCGGCATCAGACTTGGCCGCGTCGTCTACCATGCCAGCCAGCCCTGGCCGTTTCCCTATTCGCTGATGATCGGCTGTTTCGGCGAACCGCTCAACGACGACATCCAGGCCGACCTCAACGAGCTGGAGGACTGCCGCTGGTTCTTTCGCGACGAGGTGCTCTCGATGCTGGCCCGCGAGCATCCGGGCGGCCTCGTCACGCCGCCGAAAGGGGCGATCGCCTACAACCTCATTCGCGCCTGGGCCGACAGCGCGCAAAACTCATAGGGGAGCGAAATGATCCGTCACACAGTGGTGTTCAGGCTGAAGCACGAGGAGAGCTCGGCCGAGGAGGCAAAATTCCTCGCTGATGCGAAGATACTGGCGGCGATACCGGGCGTTGAAAAGTTCGAGCAGTTGCGGCAGGTCAGCCCGAAGAACGATTATCGCTTCGGCTTCTCGATGGAGTTCGCCGACCAGGCCGCCTATTCAGGCTATAACGACCATCCCGACCACGTCGCCTTCGTCCGCGACCGCTGGATCCCGGAAGTCGAGGCTTTTTTGGAGATCGACTACGCGCCGCTGAGTTAAGTTGGTGACTTGCCTGTGAAAACCGCCAGTTGAGCGGCGAAAGCACGCTTATAGGCGGGCCGGGCTTCGCCGCGGGCGACATAGGCGGAGAGGTTCGGATATTCGTCCAGAATACCCGACCCGCTCAACCTTAGCAGCACGTGCACCATCATCAGGTCCCCGGCGCTGAACGCGCCATCGAGCCAGTCGGCATCGCCAAGGCGACCGGAAAGTTCGCCCAGCCGGTCACGGATGCGATCCTCGACCATAGGCAGGCGCTGTTCGTGCCAGGTCTCGTCGCGCTCCAGGAGCACGGCGGTTTGGCGCTCTAGGATCGGCGGCTCCACGGTGTTTAACGCGGCAAACATCCATGAGATTGCGCTCGCCCTGGCATTCGCTTCGTCTGACAGCAGGCCACCATGGCGCTCCGCGATATGGAACACGATCGCCCCCGACTCGAACAGGGCGAGATCGCCTTTTTCATAGGTCGGAATCTGCCCGAAAGGATGGAGTGCTCGATGCGCAGGTTCGTTCATCGCTTTGAACGAAACAAGACGAACCTTGTAGGGCTGGCCGACTTCTTCAAGCGCCCAGCGAACGCGCATGTCACGCGCCAGCCCCCTGCCACGATCGGGCGACCGTTCAAATGCGGTGATGGTGGGGGTCATTGGAAGGCTCCGGATGATTGCATGACGCCATCATACGTCACGGAGTTGATTGAGATCAGTTTCCTCATCTCGTCGTCGCCTTTTTTCGATTGCGGCAAGCAAAGGACGAATGTCGCGCGGGGATTCCGACATCCGGGGACTGCTTTTCAATCGCGCATGACCGCCGCAACTGAGGCGCGTAGCGCTCCGGCGAAGTCGGGATGGCCATAGAGGTCGTTGTGCCCAGCCGCTATGGCGATGTGGCTGCGCAGATCACGGGCAGCCTCGCGCAGAGGTGCCGAACGTGCCGCAGGAACGATGGTGTCGTACTCGGCGACGATGACCGCCGTAGGCACATCGAGGTCGCGCAGGGATCCTGCCGCCTCCATGTGGTGCCGCAGCAAGAGGCGCACCGGCAGCCAGGCATAGTGGTGAGCGGCGAGTTCTTTCAGCGAATCGAAGGGCGTAACCATGACGATGCCGCGCAGGGGCCGGGCCGTCGCCAGATCGACCGCAACCGCAGCGCCGATGCTAAGGCCGATAGCGACGATGCCGGCCTTGGCATCGGCGGCCAGGTGGTCATGGGCGCGTCGGGCGTCCTCGAACAGGGCGGAGGCCGACGGGCTTCCGCTGCTCGGCGCATAGCCGCGGTAGTGCAGCGCAGCGACCTCATGTTCTGGGAAGAGCTGGTGCAGCATGAGGGCAAGTGCGTCGGCATTCCAGGCATTGCCGGCGAATCCCAGCAGGAGCGGTCGTGGCTCGGCCACCGCCTGTCTTGCCGGCAGGCGCACCAGAACGACGCGCTCGCCATCCTCCGTCGCCAGATCGACATGGCGGGCCCCGGCCGGCAGATCGGGTCCGAACGCCGCGAGGCCGGCCGGAAAGATCAGCCAGGACTGAAGCACATACACCACGGCGACAACGACCGCATACAATCCAGCGACTGCGAGCGTCAGTTTCAGAAGCCACATCGCAGGAATGTCGCCCGACGCTCGTCACCTGGCAAGGCGCTGGGTTCAGGACGTGCAAGGGTCCTAATCCGCCACCTTCCATTGCTCGCGCGATTCGCTGGCCGGATAGACGCCGAGAATTCGCATTTCGCGCGAGAAGAAGGCAAGCTCGTCGAGCGCGAGCTTCACCAGCGGATCGTCGGGATGGCCCTCGATGTCGGCATAGAACAGGGTCGCCGTGAATGCGCCGAGCTGGTAGCTCTCCAGCTTGGTCATGTTGATGCCGTTGGTAGCAAAGCCGCCCATTGCCTTGTAAAGCGCGGCCGGCACGTTGCGGACGCGGAAAATGAACGTCGTCATCATCCTCGCGTCGGCGGAAGGGCGTTCTGCCCACTGCCTGTTCCTGGTCAGCACGACGAAGCGGGTGACGTTGCTGTCGGTGTCCTCGACATTCTCCTCGATGATATCGAGCCCGTAGAGCGTCGACGCCAGCGCCGGCGCCAACGCCGCCATGGTGCGATCCTTCAGCCCGGCGACCAGCTTGGCCGCGCCCGCCGTGTCGCCGGCGACCATCGGCTTCCAACCGTTCTTGCGGATATATTTGCGGCATTGGCCGAGCGCATGGATATGGCTGTGCACGGTCTTGATCTCGTCGCGCCTGACGCCCGGCAAGACCATCAGCTGGAAATGGATCGGCAGGAAATATTCGCCGACGATGTGCAGCTTCGATTCCGGCAGGAGGTGGTGGATGTCGGCGACGCGCCCGGCAATCGTGTTCTCGATCGGGATCATGGCGAGGTCGGCCTTGCCGGTCTCGACCGCGTTGAAAGCATCCTCGAAAGTCGGGCACGGCAACGGCTCCATATCAGGGAACATGTTGCGGCAGGCGGTGTCGGAATTGGCGCCCGGCTCGCCCTGGAAGGCTATTCTGTTGGTTTTTTCGCGCATGCCAAATGTCTCGGGTTGACCAGATGTTTCAGATTGAAAGGAGGGTTCTGGCTCGTTCGAGATCGTCCGGCGTGGCGCCGCCGCCCGGCGCCGCCAGGCCGGGCTAGGCGGGGGGGGGCCTGGCCGCCGGCCCCGCCCGGGACTGGGCGCGCGTTTGGGGCCGGTGCCGCGGCGGCGGCGGCCGCGCGCCCAAG
>NZ_JAMYLP010000140.1:0-9768 GCF_040318085.1 Mesorhizobium sp. M1322 | reverse complement strand
GCAGGATCGAACCGCGACGCATCAGATAGCCGGGCATCTCGCCGGTGCCGCC
Source organism: Mesorhizobium sp. M1322 (assembly GCF_040318085.1). Lineage (NCBI taxonomy): Bacteria > Pseudomonadati > Pseudomonadota > Alphaproteobacteria > Hyphomicrobiales > Phyllobacteriaceae > Mesorhizobium > Mesorhizobium sp. M1322. The sequence continues at coordinate 9,716 of NZ_JAMYLP010000140.1, read as the reverse complement.
GGCCACCACCAGCGTGCCGGCGATCATGCGGCTGCCGGCATTGTCGCCTGAGCCTTTCAGCACCGCGATCAGGCCGCGCCGCATGCGGTCGGCGGCAAAAGCGCCCGCTTTGCCCCTGACGATCAGCACGCCGCCATTCATGCCGGCCAGTTCTCCGGCGAGCGGCGCCCCAAGGTGATCACCGGCGTTGCCTGTTATTTCAAGCCTGCCGCCGCGCATGCCGGAGCCGGCATGCGGACCCGCATTGCCTTCGACCGTGAGCTTGCCGCCGCGCACGGCACGCCCGGCCTGGGCGCCGGCATTACCGACGACACGAACCGAACCGCCCCGCATGCCTTCCGCCACGCGGTCGAGGCGCGTGCTTCCACCTTCGAACACGATGTCCAGCGGATCGTTGCCGGCGACGCGAAAGATATCGCCGACCTTCGATCCATGCTTCGACATGCCGATCTGGATTTTTTCGATATCGCGCCTTTCCATCCCGGCAAGCCGCTCCGGCGTCAGCGGCGACAGGTCAAGGCGCTCGGGCGGCTCTGCGACAAGGGTGAAGGTCAGCGCTTTCACGGCAGCATATCCTTCAGCGAATAGATGAACTTGCCGAGCTTGCCGCCGTAATTGCCGGCGCTTATGCGAACTGCGCCTCGCTTCGGCCCAAGCTCGATGACGGTCTTGATGCCGGCCTTCATCGCGGCGGCAACGGCATCGTTGGTCTCGCCATCGATGACGATTTCCAGGACGGCGTTGATGTCGGAACCGAGCTCACTCCTGACGACACCGCGCAGTGTCGGCGCGTAGGCTTCGTTGGCCGAGGCGATCATGCCCTTGTATTTGCCACCGATCTTGGAACCCGAACGGGCGATGCCGCCCGGAAACGGCACAATCGCGCCGGGCACCAGGCCTATCGCGGCAACCGCGGCCTCTGCGGCAACCAAGGCCTTGGCGCTGCTTTCAGCCATGACGAAGAAATTTCCGCCGCCGACGGCACCCTTCGTCAGCCCGGTCGTCGCTTCGCACAGGAATTCGCCGTCCATGACTGGAACGCGCCAAAAATGCCTGCCGCCGATTTTCTTGGAGATCTGCCAGCCATCGCCGAAATAACGCAGCGCCGAACCGAGCTTCAACTCGGCGCTGCCCTCCAGTCCAGCGAAGCAGGCGGAACCCGGCGAGGTCAAAACACACTGGCCGACGCGATTGAGCAGTTGTTTCTGCAGCTCGTCTGTTCCCATCGCAAAGATCATCACGCGGCAGCCGGGCCGGCCATCCGGTGTGGCCGATGGCGGCAGTTCGACATCGATTGCCGCTTCGCAGCCGCAGCCGATCACCGAGGTGGCAAAGCCGATCATGGTGATCGCCGCCTGGCGCGCCCATTTCCGGTTCGGCGCGGTGATGATGATGGCGGTCGCGCGCATGCCGAAGGCCTCGGCAAACGTATCGTCGATCACTATGCCATTTACGCTCACGTTCGGCATGCCACCTCGCCGAATGGCTGTTCTCGCGCTATCGCGGAATCCGGGAAATTGAACCAGTCCAGCGACAGGCCATAGCGGTGCTGGTGATAGTCCTCCAGACGCCGCACCATCGCCTTGTCCGGCGACGGATTGAGCCTGAGCGCCTTGCCCCAGCGGTAGTGGGTGATCTCCCCATCCTGCACGACGAGATCGCCATCCTTGAAGACATACGCCGCCTGCCCCAGCATTTTCGCGATGTTCCCGTCCCTGCGGTAGACAGCGATGTCGGCTATGGCGCCGGCGCCGAGATGGCCTCGATCCGTCAGCCCGAGCAGCTTGGCTGGGGCGGCGCGCGTCATGATGGCAATTTCCTCGAACGTGTATTCGCGGTCGATTGCGGCCAGGGTGGAGAGCGCCATGGCGGATTTTGGAAGCCCGGCAATCATTTCGGTGCGTGCTTCCCGGCTCATCAGCAGCTCGAACAGAGCCGGATAGGCGGTAAAGGGTGCGCCGTTGGGATGATCGGTGGTGAAGAAGACACGCCAGGGATCATCGATCAGGAGAAAAAGCTCGAGCCCGATCGCCCACTGCATGGTGCCATAGAAATCCTTGCCATAGCTGTAGGGCACGATGCCGCCGCCGTTGCCGTCGCCGTCATGAATGACGGATTTCTTCGGGTGCGCACTGCCACGCGCCGAAAACTGCCGCATGACGTCGGAGGAGACAGTGACCGTTTGGCCGAACATCACCTGGCCGATGTCGATGGTGACCTCCGGCGTCGCGTTGACCAGTTCGGCAAGACGCGCCGCGGCCGAGGAAAACCTGCGCTTCCCTTCCGTGCCATAGCCGTAGAACTGGAGATGGGCGAGGTGCAGCGGCACCCCTTCCGCCGCCGCGATCGTCGAAGCCGCCGTATCCGCCGATCCGGGACTGCCCAGATTGTTGCAATGGACATGCAGAGGATGCGGGACGCCAAGGCTGTCGACGGCCGCCTGTAGCGTCTTGACGATCTTGCGCGAGCTTACGCCATAGGAAGGCACCACATCGTCCAGCGAGAAGGTGCGGACGTTTTCCTTGAAGGCGGCCGCTGCACCGGCGTTGATCACCTTGACCCCAAGCGCCCGCGTCGAGGCGACCGTCCAGGCGACATAGTCCTCGATCATTTGAGACGAAGCGTCGTCGCGGATCATTGACAGCAGGAAATCGTCGTTGCCGAGAATGGCGAGCGTCGCCTTGTCGATGATCGGGATGTCGGCCAGTTCGAGATGGGTGTGAAGTGCCGCTCCCGGCGACATCGCCGGCTCGACGACGGTAGTAAAACCCATCTTGGCGTAGAGACAGCCGGTCTGGAAGGTCGACCAGCCGGCGTTGGAGAGCGGCGTCGTCGCCGGCCGCGCCTGATGCGCGGCATGCTGCTCGGGCAAGAGCAGCCGTGCCGTATTCACGTTGCCGCCGCCGATGTGGGAATGGACGTCGATGGCGCCCGCCATGACGATGCAGCCGGCGGCGTCGATGGTCCGGTCGGCAGCGCCCCCCGCCGGCGCGGCAACGATCTTGTCGTCCCTGATCCAGAGGTCGCCCTTGCCGAGACGGCCGTTGACGGGATCGATGATATCGCCGCCCGCGATTTTCGTCAGCATGGCAACGCGGCCTCGGCGGAGACATGACTGGCGACCAGTCGGATGACAGTCGCAGCGGAGGGCAGTTCGGACGCCGCTCGCGCATCGATCGACCGCAGCGAACCGGTGCGGCTGGAATAGACCACCGCCTCGTGATCGACGCCCGCTTCGCCAATGGCGATGGTGACCGCAGCGCCCGCAACCGGCTCCTGCGTTTTCGCCAGCGCAATCAGCGCCATGCGGTTCTTTTTCTTCTGCGGCTGGACAATTGAGGAAGATATCCGCAGGTGCAGGTCGGCTTCGCCGGCAGCGATCATGCGCGCGACATCGTAACGCCAGGGATCGAATTCCGGAAAGCCGCGCGCAAAGCCGGTGCGCAGCGGAAAACCCGTCATCCAGGTCGAGGCGAGCGCGCTACCCCATCCATTTTCGCTTGCCGGCAGATGAAGGCCGGATGCGCGTGATTTGCGGTTGAGATCAGTGATCAGTCCTTGCAGCATCTCAAGCGCCAGCCCTTCGGTTGCGTCGCCTGAAAACAGGAAGACGGGAAAATGCGCAGCCTCCAGGGCTTTGGTGAAATCGTCGAAATTCGACACCGGCTGCGATGTCCGGCGCCCCTTCCACTGCGCCCTCAGAGCCGCCAGCGTCGCGCCGAGGCTTGCCTCGCCGCAGGACAGGAGCGTCGCCGTCCGCCTGTTGTTCAACGGCGGCCCAGACGCCCCGTTCGACCCGACCAGAAAGATCTCGCGTTGATTCTTGCCTAAGAGATCGGGGGCCGAGAGATCGGGAACCGTGGCTGAGAGTTCGCCGACAAATTCATGATGGATTTGCGGGAGTTCGCCGACAATCACCACGACATCGGCGCGCCGGCGCGTCTCGCCGGGCGCCACGGTCATCGCGCCTCTGTCGGTGAAAAGCGCTGTCTCCCGGGAAAGTGCGGCACCATCGGCATGATCGTATGCCGCGCCAACCCGCTCAGCCAGCGCGATCGCCGCCCTGGTGCCGTGTATATCCGTATCCAAGCTGAAAACCGGGCACCGGCTCGACCCCAACAGCGCGGCGGCATGTGCGGCCGCGCGCTCGACCAGCGTTTCCCGGTTGCCGATCCAAGCAACCGCCATTCACTACGCTACTTTCTGGTGCCGGCTTGATCCTAGACGAAACTGGATTGGCCGTGAACCCCGCCTGTCAGCAGATTAGCGAATGTTTTCTTACGCCATCAACAAATTCCGACCGCGCTTAATCATATTTGATGTAAGCGAAGCGCTGATCGGTCGGCGGAGTGCCTTCCAGCGCGCCGCCTTCCTTGGCCGGCTGCCACTGGACGACATCCTCGATCTTTTTGGCCAGCTCGAAGTCTTTGTCGGTGATGCCCTTCGCTGCGTGGTTCATCAGCCGCACCTCGACCCAGGCATAGGACGCCGTGATGTCGGGATGGTGCCACGCCGCCTCGGCGAGATGGCCGACCGTGTTGATGACCATCAGTGTCGATTTCCAGCTGTGGGTCTTGTATTTGCGCCGGATCCAGCCGTTCTCGTAGCGCCATTTCGGCAGCTCCTTCTCGAGCCGAGCGGCAATCTCGGCTTCCGAATAGACCTTTTCCTTAGCTGTCTCGTTCATCTCGACCTCCGCGAATTACCCGGTCTGTCTTCGCGCCCGGGCCAAAACAGATAAAACGAATGCATTCTCTCCGGCTTGCCCCTTCGACGAAAACAGCTATCATGGCGATGGGCACCTAAACTTCCATGATGCGTCTATGATGCACCCATCGGGGGGTAGATGTCGAATTCTGTTACCATACGAGTGCCCGCCCGCCTGCATCTTGGCTTCCTCGATCTCAGCGGCGATACCGGACGTCGCTTTGGGAGCGTCGGGCTTCCATTGGGCGAACGCGAAACCGTCGTCACCCTGTCGCGATCCAGCGAAACCGTCGTCGAAGGCCCGGAGAGCCGCCGCGCCGGCGAGCATTTGTCGACGCTCTGCAGCCATCTTGGCATTCGCGGCCAGCACCGTCTGGTGGTCGAACAGTCGATCCCGAGCCATGCCGGCCTGGGTTCTGGCACGCAGATCGCCCTTGCCGTCGCCTCGGCGCTGCGCACGCTCCACAACCTGCCTCTCGATATCGGGGGCGACGCGACCCTGCTCGAGCGCGGCGGCCGATCCGGCATCGGCATCGCCAGTTTCGAACGCGGTGGCGTCATTGTCGACGCAGGCAAGGACGACAGCGGCAGGCCGCCGCCGGTCGTGGCGCGATTGCCGTTTCCGGAAGAGTGGCGCGTCATCCTGATCCTTGACCGTGGCGGGCATGGACTGCATGGCGATGCCGAAATCGCGGCGTTTCGTTCGCTGCCGCCCTTTCCGACGTCCGGGAGCGGAGAAATCTGCCGTCGAGTGCTGATGGGCATTATGCCGGCTTTGATCGAGCACGACCTTCCAGCCTTCGGCGCCGCCGTCTCCGCGATCCAGATGCTGATCGGCACCCACTTCGCCCCGGCGCAAGGTGGCGTGTTCACCTCAAAGCGGGTCGAGAGGGTGGCCCACGCTCTCAATGCAGCAGGCGCCGTCGGCATCGGCCAGAGCTCGTGGGGACCAACAGGGTTTGCCTTCGCCCCCTCGCAAGACGCCGCGGTCAGCTTCGTCAGCGCGGTTCAGAAGACGGTTGAAAACGCCATTGAGATCAAGATCGTCAAGGGCAGGAATTCCGGCGCGAAGATCAGTTCGACCAAACTTGATCTCGTCGGCAGCTGACAACTCGACAACGCGATCACATAAGCAGAAAGGCGAGAAATGGCCCGCAAACATATCCTGCACATGCTGACGCCGTTAAAGCATATGAGCCCTTTCGACGTGAACATGGCGCTCGATGCAGGTTTCGACGCCGTCGTCCCCTATGTCGATGTAAGCCTCGGCGAGGTGACAGGCCTCGTACAGGACGCGATCTTTTCGCGCCCGCCCGATGCAGGCGTCGACACCGGCATCTTCATCGCCGGCAAGGATGCCTCGCTGGCGCTCGACATGTTCGACGCAGCGCGAAAGGCGATGGTGCCGCCTTTCCAGGTTTCGGTATTCGCCGATCCGGCCGGCTCGTTCACCACGGCCGCGGCGATGGTGGCCAAGGTCGAAAAAGCGCTCGAGAAGAAATTCGAGCGCGGGCTGAGGGACACGAGGATCGCTGTTTTCGGCGCCACCGGCGTCGTCGGCTTCTGCACGGCCGTCATTGCGGCCAGGGAAGGCGCCCGGGTCACGCTTGTCGGTCACGACGGCATCGAAAGGGTCGAGCAGATCGCGGCCGAGATCAAAAGCCGATTCAAGATCGCCGTAGATGCGGCTGACGGATCGAGCGACGCCCGCAAGACGAAGCTGGTCGAGGCGAGCGAGGTGATCCTGGCTTGCGCCAAGGCCGGTGTCCAGGTGGTCTCGAAAGCCCAGTTGAAAGGCGATGGTCTGCTTATCGCCGCCGACGTCAATGCGGTCCCGCCGGCCGGCATCGAAGGCGTGGCCGTCAATGCCAATGGCGATCCGCTCGAAGCGGCAAAAGCTGTCGGCATTGGTCCGCTTGCCATCGGCAACGTGAAATACAAGGTCGAATTCGGCCTCTTCAAAAGAATGATCGAAGCCGAAAAAACCATCACGCTCGATTTCCAGGAAGCATTTTCCCTTGCACGCGAAATCGCCAAATAACGCCGGATCTCTCCTGATCGCGGCGATTTCAGGCCGGGCGCTGGCTGCCGCTGCGCGCCGCGCCGGCTATCGTCCGCTGGTCGCCGATTTCTTTTGCGACACCGACCCGGTCGCGCTCGCCGAGCGCGCGACGATGCTTCCGGGCGACCTGCAAGCCGGCATCGACGGCGAGCGCATCGTCGAGACGCTTCGGCAACTGGCTGGAGACGACTGGCCGGTCGCCATCGTCCTGGGCTCGGGCTTCGAGCGGATGACGCAGACCGTCGACGAGGTCGCGCGTCATTTTCCCCTCGCCGGCAATAGTGGCGCCGCGATCCGCAGGATCAAGGACCCGCAAGTGCTGGCCGCCGATTGCGCCGAACTCGGTATCCCGCATCCGGAATTCCGATGGGACCGGCCGCCCGATCCGGAGAACTGGGTGGTCAAGACCGCGGGCGGTGCCGGCGGCACGCATATCAGACGGGCCGCCGGAGAAACCCCGATACTACAGTGTCAGGCCCCTGGCGGCCGCTATTTCCAGCGTTTCGTTCCCGGCCGCAGCATCTCGGCTCTGTTCGTCGGCGACGGCCAAAGCGCTGATATCGTCGGTTTCAGCCAACAATGGGCGTCCCCCGCCCCTGCCGCGCCCTACCGCTATGGCGGCGCCGTGCGGTTGCGACGCTTCGATCGCAGGCAGGCGGCGATGATCCGCGGCTGGCTTTCAGGTCTGGCGCGCCGCGCCGGCCTGGTCGGATTGTGCAGCGCCGATCTCATTCGCGGACCGAATGGCTACAAGCTCATCGAGATCAACCCGAGGCCAGGCGCCACGCTCGACATTTTCGACGATGCCGACGCACCACTGATCGAAGCGCATTTGCGTGCCGCGGCGGGCAAGGCTTACCGCCTGCCGCACTTCGTCGATTCGATGGCATCGATGGTGACCTACGCCGCGGCGCCGATCGCCCGGTTCCCATCGATTGCCTGGCCTGAATGGACTGCGGACCATCAGTCGCCCGGCACCCGTCTGATCGCTGGCGATCCTGTCTGCACCATCTTCGCGCGCGGTCCGAGCGCCGATTTGACCAGGCGGCTCATCAAGGGACAAGCCAGCCGATTGCAACACCAATGGGAAGGAGACCGGACATGAAAGACGGTTCGGCATTCCTGAACGACAATGCCCAGCGCATCATCGACGGCATGATCGGCAACGCCGAACGCCTGCGTATCGCCGTTTCCAGGGGGCCATTGGGCGAGTGCCTGATCGATGCCGGCGCCAAGGCCACCGGCGGCGTCGAGGCTGGGCTGCGCATGGCGGAGGCCGCGATGGGCGGTCTCGGCAGCATTTCAGTCTTCATGGACCGCGCGTCGGAGAAATGGCCGCTCACCGTCGAAGTGCGGTCTTCGCAGCCGGTGCTTGCCTGCCTGGGCAGCCAGTATGCCGGCTGGAACCTGTCGAGCCAGGATTATTTCGCCATGGGATCGGGACCGGCGCGGGCGCTCGCCCGTGTCGAACCGCTGTTCGAAGCGCTTTCCTATCGCGATACGGCGTCATCCGCCGTGCTTATCCTGGAGACCGCCGAACCGCCCCCCCAAGCGATCGTCGAGAAGGTCGGCAAGGCAACCGGATTGCCAACCGAAAAGCTCACCTTCCTCTATGCGCCAACACAGAGCCTTGCGGGCAGCGTGCAGATCGTTGCGCGCGCGCTCGAAGTCGCCTTGCACAAGAGCAACGATCTCAAATTTCCGCTGGACAATATCGTCGACGGCATCGGCACGGCGCCTATCCCCGCCCCTCATCCGGATTTCCTGACCGCAATGGGCAGAACCAACGACGCCATCATCTATGGCGGCAGCGTCCAGCTCTTCGTAAAAGGCTCGGCGAAAGACGCCAGTGAGCTCGCGGAGCGACTGCCGAGCCGCGCCTCGCGGGACCACGGCCACCCGTTCGCCGAGGTCTTCAAACGGTTCAAGGGTGATTTCTATGCCATCGACCCGCTGCTGTTCAGCCCGGCCGAAGTGATCGTCACGGCGATCGAGACCGGCGACACGTTTCGCGCCGGCGAGCGCGATCTGCGGATGCTCGAACGGAGCCTCGGTTAGACCATGGCGGTGCAATGGATTCGTCTGTCATCCGACCGCCGGGCCGCTCGCTCGCGCTGTCGGTATACCGGTATCCGAGGCCTAACATGATCCCCCGCATCCTGATCGTCAGCGATGTCTCGGACACCCGCTCCAAGGGCTTGGCGGCAAGGCTGGACAGGCGGGGCGCCGTTGTCGCAACCGTGCCGCTGGCGGCGATCGCGTTCGACACCGGCAGCCCGAGCGGACTGTCGATCGCCGGCTTCGACGGCGCGCTGCCCGACGCCGTACTGGTCCGTTCGATCGCCGCCGGATCGTTCGAAGCGGTCACCCGCCGCCTCGGCGTGCTGCACGCATTCGCCAAACTCTCCGTACCGGTGTGGAATTCCGCACCGGCGATAGAACGCTGCGTCGACAAGTCGATGACGACCTTCCTCCTGAAGAATGCCGGCCTGCCGACGCCGCCGACATTCGCGGTCGAGGGACGTGCCATGGCCGAAGCGATCGCCGAACGCGAACTGCCGTTCATGCCGCTGGTGCTGAAGCCGCTTTTCGGCGCGCAGGGCCGCGGCATCAGGCTGATCGAAACACTATCCGATCTCCCCGCCGAAGAAGAGGTGAACGGCGTCTACTATCTCCAGCACTACGTGCCGCGTCCTGGCCCTCCTTTCCGCGATTTTCGCGTTTTCGTCTGCGCCGGCGAAGTCCTGGCGATGATGAGCCGGCGTAGCGACGACTGGATCACCAACATCAATCGCGGGGCGGTGCCCGAGCAAGTCTCGGGGCATGGCGAAACCGAACTGGCGGCGCTGGCAAGAGCCGCCGCCGCCGCTATGTCAGCGGATTTCGCCGGCGTCGATATCGTGCCGGCGGCCGACGGCACCCTGTTCGTTCTGGAGGTCATCAGCAT
>NZ_JAMYLP010000139.1:0-10049 GCF_040318085.1 Mesorhizobium sp. M1322 | reverse complement strand
TCAGTTGACCAAGCACACGATCGACCATCCGAATCATCTCCCTATCTTCCTTGCGAACGGAATCACCAATCCGATTCTGTGCAAAGGCCTCCTTGTGGGAGAAGGTGGCCGAGCCCACGGGTCTTGCCTTCGGCAAGCCCGAGGACAGGCTCCGCTCGGTCGGATGAGGGGTGCTGGAAGGATCGCTATCTCCACGTAATCACTTAAAATTCCTCGACATTTTGCGCGCCGAGTTTCTTCCAGCACCCCTCAACCGTCTTGGCGCTGCGCGCCAATCCACCTTCTCCCACAAGGGGAGAAGGAAGAGCCCGATTTCAGTTTCGCGGAAAATGGCCCGAAACCTCGGCGCCCGCGGCCGGCGGCAGCGCCAGGAAGCGGAACGAGGCGGCGAGCCCGATTGCGCCGATCGCCAGGAAGGCGAGGCGGAAGTCGAAGAGGTCGAGCGCCGGTCCGCCCCTCGCGATCTGCGACAGGTTGAGCAGCGCCGCCGCGACTGCCACGCCGAACAGCATCGCCACCTGTTGCAGCATGCTGGACAACGTCGCCGCCGAACTGCGCTGCGATGAAGCCACGTCGGCGAAGGCTAGCGTGTTGAGCGCGGTGAACTGCATCGAACGCGACAGTCCGGCGATCAGCATCAGCGCCACCACCAGCGCTTGCGGGGTCTGCGGCGATATCGCCGCGCAGGCCATGATCGACAGCGATGCGATCACGCCGTTGCCGACCAGCACCGAACGGAAGCCGAAGCGCCTCAGCGTCGGTGTCGTCACCGATTTCATGCCGAGATTGCCGAGGAAATAGGCGAGGATCAGCATGCCGGCATCGACGGGTCTGAGGCCGAAGCCGACCTGGAACAGCAGCGGCAACAGGAACGGCGTGGCGTTGATGGCGACCCGGAAAATGGTGCCGGCCGACAGCGTCGATATGGCGAAAGTCTGCACCTTGAATGCTGTGAGATCGAGCAGCGGATTTTTTGCACGCACCAGATGCCGCACAGCCAGCCAGCCGATTAGGATGCCGGCGGCAAGCAGCGCCACGGTCGGCAAGGCGCCGTCTTCCGGATGTGCGATGCGTTCGAGACCGTAAAGCAGGCAAGCAAGCCCGACCGAGGTCAAAAGGAAGCCCGGCCAGTCGAGCGGCTTGGTTTCGGAATCGCGGTCGCCGGGGATGAAGCGAGCAACCAGCGCCAGCCCTGCTATGCCGAGCGGAATGTTGATGAAGAAATTCCAGTGCCAGGACAGATAGGTGGTGATGAAGCCGCCAAGCACCCGGCCCGATCACCGGCGCGAACAGCGCCGGCCAGGTGATCAGCGCCGTGGCATTGAGGAGTTCCGATTTCGGTGCGTTGCGCAGCACCAGGATACGGCCGACCGGCGTCATCAGCGCACTGCCCAGGCCCTGTACGGCACGTGCGGCGACGAACTGGGTCAGGTTCTGCGAGATGCCGCAAGCGATCGAGGCCAGCGTGAACAGCGCGATCGCCACGAGGAAGATGCTGCGCGCGCCGAAGCGGTCGGCGAGCCAGCCCGATAGCGGCACGAACACCGCCATCGTCAGCATGTAGACGGTGATGCCGACGCTCATTGCCACCACCGGCACGCCGAAGGATTCTCCCATCTGCGGCAGCGATGTCGAGATGATCGTCGAATCCAGAAGTTGCATGAAGAAGGCGACGGCGACGATCAGCGCCACGCGCCGCGCCTGCCGCGCCGCCGTCGCAGTCTCGGCCAGGGCTTTGTTTTCGGGAATGGCGGTCATGCGCAGAATTGTACGAAAGTTTTTCCCGCGCCACTGGGAACCAGGCAGTTGTCCGGCAAATCGATGACGCAACGGTTAGAACAGCATTTGGGCGACGCCGTCCAGACCGGGACCAACAAACTTTCGTGTCGTATCGCGACCTGTTATGCGATGGTGAAACTCGCCATCGAACCTCTTTCGACTTGGGAACTGTGTGCGCATGAAACCCATCTACATCGATTATCTCAACGCCCTCGACATCGAAGCGCTTGATATGACCGAGGCGGAGATCATCGAAGCGGTCGAGGCCGGACTGGTGGCGCAGGGCAAGGGCCAGACTGTGATCGAGCCGCGCGTCCATCTCGAGCCGGACCCGTCCTTCAACGGCCATTTCAATGTCTTGCGCGGCTACGTCGCGCCGCTCGATGCGGCCGGCGTCAAGATCGTCGGTGACTATGTCGACAATTACCTGCACGGCCTGCCGTCGGAATTCGGCATCCTCAACCTGTTCGATCCGCGCACCGGCACGCCGAGCGCCATCCTCGACGCCACTGTTATCACCGACATGCGCACCGGCGCCGTCACCGCTATCGGCGCCAAACATCTGGCGAAAGAGACGTCCAAGGTTCTCGGCCATGTCGGCGCGCGCGGCACCGCCTACTGGAACGTGCGCCTGCTCGACCATCTTTTCGACTTCGACGAGATCCGCGTGCATTCGCGCCGGCCGGAAAGCCGTGAAGGCTTTGCCGCCAAGCTGTCCGCCGATCTCGGCAAGAAGGTTACGGCGGTCGCCGACTGGCGCGCTTGCGTCGAGGGCGCCGACATCGTCGTCGAGGCCTCGCGGTTGCCGGAACCTCAGCCGCTGCTGAAGACGGTATGGATCAAGCCCGGCGCGCTGGTGATGCCCTACGGCACGATGAGTGCGGTGGAGCTGTCGCTGACCGACATCATGCAAAAGATCGTCGTCGACGACTGGGGCCAGTGCAAGGGCGGTAAATTCGGCTCGCTGCGCGCCCATGTCGAGACCGGACGCCTGAGCGAACAGCCGCTGCACGCCGAACTTGGCCAGATCGCCGCCGGTCTAAAGCCAGGACGTCAGAGCGACGACGAGACGATCCTGTTCTGGCATCGCGGCCTGTCGCTCTCAGATATCGCGCTGGGCAAGGCGATGCTGGCCAAGGCGCAGGCGCAAGGCATCGGCCAGCGGCTGCGCTTCGCATGAGTGCGCTCATCCTCATCGGAGCCGGCGTTAGTGTCGAGGATGTCGCGGCGGTTGCCCGCGACGGACGCAAGGTGGAAGTAGCCCCCGCGGCCATGGCGAGGCTGGACAGGGCGCGAAAAGTGCTCGACCGCGCCGCCGCTTCTGGTCAGCCGATCTATGGGCTCAATACCGGGCTCGGCGCCAATCTCGGCACGTCGGTCAGCGGCGACGCCAGTGCCTTCCAGCGCCAGTTGCTGGACGGCCGCAGCGGCGCGGTGGGTGACGTGCTGCCGCAAGACATCGTGCGCGCGACGATGCTTGCCCGCGCGGCGATGTTTTCGGCCGGCGGTTCGGGCATTTCATCGGAGGTTTTCGTCGCGCTCATCGACGCGCTCAATGCCGGCGTGCATCCGGTGATGCCGTCGCTGGGCTCGATCGGCGACAGCGACCTGGTGCTGATGGCAACGCTCGGCCGCATGCTGACCGGCGACGGCGACGCCGACTTTCAGGGCCGGCGCATGCCGGCGGCCAAGGCGCTGGCGATGGCGCGCCTCGCCCCCGTCAGCCTCGCCCCCAAAGACGGGCTGTCGCTGATGAGCGCCTCGGCGGTGTCCGCCGGCAGCGGCGCGCTGGCGGTGGTCGACGCACTGTCCGCCTTCGCACATCAACAGCAGGCAGGCGCGCTGACCATGGAAGGTATCGGCGCCAACCAGACGATGCTCGATCCGCGCTTGCAGTCGGCACGACCGGCCGCCGGCCAGCAGCAGGCCGCGCAAGGCATGCGCGATCTTCTGGCACGCGACAAGGCGCCGATGCCGACGACCTTGCAGGACCCGCTGTCGATCCGCTGCATGCCGTCGATCCATGGTGCGCTGTTGCAGACAATCGATCAGGCCAGGCAAGCCGTCGAGATCGAACTCAACGCCGCCGCTGACAATCCGCTGGTGCTGGCCGACGACGACATGGTGCTGTCGACCGGCAATTTCCACACCCCGTCGCTGTCGCTGGCCTTCGAGACGCTTGGCCTTGCCATCGCTCAATGTGCGGCTGCCTGTGCTGCCCGCTTCATCCAGCTCACCGGCTCAGGCCGCAACGGCCTGCCCAAATATCTGTCGCCGGTCGGCGGCGCTTCGGCCGGCTTCGTGCCGCTGCAAAAGACAGTGAGCGCTATCCTCGCCGCCATCCGCCACAAGGCCAACCCGGTAATGCTCGATTTCCTGCCGGTCTCGGAAGGCGTCGAGGATCATGCGACGCAAGCGCCGCTGGCCGTTTCGAAATGCGCCGACATGATCGTGCTGTGGCAGCGGCTGATCGCCTTCGAGCTGATGGCCGCCGCACAGGCCGTAGATCTGCGCGACGGGCTGGCTCTGGCGCCGGCGACCGCCGCGATTCATGCGGCGGTGCGCGCGCTCGTCCTGCCGCTCAAGGAGGACAGGCCCCAGGGTATCGACGCCGAGACGATTTACGCAGCGCTGGCTACCGGAACATGGCGGCCATAGCGCCGGCCGTCGCATATACCCGCTGACGATATTGTCGAGCAGCCGGCGCGTCTCATCCGGCGTCAATCTTCTCCATGAACAGACCGAGCTGGTCCGGGTCCATGTGCACCACATGCCTGTCTTCGGGATAGGCCAGGCTGTTCACGTCGGCGACATACTCGGAAAAAGCAGCCACGCGTTCCGCCTGCAGGCGGTCATATTCGGCGGCGAAGTTGCGGTAGACCTTCGAATGGCGCGGCATGTGGCCACGGTTCTGGCCAAGGATGTCGTCGGCGAACAGATATTGCGCGTCGCAGCCGGTGCCCGCCCCCATCGACAGCATGATCAGCGAGGTCCGTTCCGAAATTGCCTTGGCCACTTCGACCGGCACCACTTCGATCTCGGCGCCGACAGCACCTGCGGCCTCATACTGCTTGACCGCCTCGAAAATCTGCATGGCGCTGTCGGCGGTCTTGCCGACGGCCTTGAAGCCGCCGGTCCAGGTAGCTCGCGACGGGATCAGGCCAACATGGCCGATCACCGGTATATTGTCATCGGCCAGCCGTTTGACGGTGGCATAGCCAGCGCTGCAATAGACCGCGTCGGCGCTCGCCTTGTAGAGCCGGAACGCCCAGCGCACGAAATCGTCGGCTGTGCCGATCTCGTAGAAATTGTCGCCCGGCATGGTGAACAGGCTGGGTGCGGCATCGCGATATTGCGGGTTGAGCACCAGCTCCGGCGGCACCGAGACGATGTCGACCCCGGCTCTTTCGGCGGCCTCGGCCTCGTCCATCGTCAGCACGCGCAGCATGGTCAGTTGCCGCTTGCCCTTCATGGCGCGCAGGTCTGCCACCGTCGGTCTTTTCCGGCTCATCGATTCTGGTCCCCTTTGTTGCATTACGGAAGGCTGGTCAGGCTTCAACTTGCATGATCTTTTCCGAACCGAAGGTCAGCGCAGCCAAAACCGGTTCCCACTTTTCGGGATCATGCTTTAGATCTGGATCATCACCTTGCCAGCCTCGACCTTGACCGGAAAGGTCTGCAGATTGACGCAGACGGGAGCCCCTTTGGCCTGGCCGGTCTTGTAATTGAAGCGGCCATTGTGCTTGGGGCATTCGATGACGTCGTCCATGACAAGCCCATCGGCCAGGTGGGCCTTTTCATGTGTGCAAAACCCGTCGGTGGCAAAGAATTCATCGTCTGGCGAACGATAGATCGCGAAGGTGCGGCCGCCATGGTCGAAGCGGATGACATCCTCTTCGTCGATGTCGTCCACGGCGCACGCTTCGACCCAATCGGCCATCTGTTTCTCCCGAAATTCCTGCATTGCGGCGGCGCGCGGTGCCTATTCAGCTGCTGCCGACATGTTCACTTCGTGGAACTCGCCACGATAGGGCCGCGCCGTCGGCGGCAGTTCGCGCTTGAGGAAATAATCCTCGTATTTGAGCTGCCTGAGCAGGACCGGCCAGACCTCGCGATAGGCATCCCACATCGACGGGTTCGGCGCCGGCAAATCGTGCTTGATCAATTCGTGCAGCCTGGGCAGCGCATGATAGGGCACCATCGGGAACATGTGATGCTCGACGTGGTAGTTCATGTTCCAGTAGATGAACCGGCTGATTGGATTCATGTATACGGTGCGGCTGTTGAGCCGGTGGTCGACCACGTTGTCGGCCAGGCCGATGTGCTGCAGCAGGCCGGTCAGCACCATGTGCCAGGTGCCGTAGAGGCGCGGCACGCCGATGAGCACAAGCGGCACCCATGATCGCATAGTGAGGGCGAGCGCAATCGTCGCGATGTAGATGGCGACATGCCAGCGCGCGGCGATAACGGCCTTGTGCTGTTCCACCTCGGGAACGTAGCTTTTCTCGTCGGGCGTCAGCTTGCCGAATGCCTGGCGCACCAGCGCAGGAAGCGAATAGCGAAAATCGAGGATACCGGTGAAAGCGAGCGCCGCACGCAAAAGGTCCGGCGGGCGCATCACGGCGATCTCGGCATCGCGTCCGACGATGATGGTGTCGGTGTGGTGGCGGGCATGGCTCCAGCGCCAGGTCACCGGATTGCGCATCAGCATGAAGCTGGCAATCTGGTAGACCACGTCGTTCATCCAGCGTGTCCGGAAGGCGGTGCCGTGGCCGCATTCGTGCCAGCGCGAGTCGCTGGAGGAGCCGTAGAGCACGCCGTAGACGAAGAAGAACGGCACGCACCACCAAGTGCCCCAGAAATAAACGCCGCCGGCAGCGGAAGCCAGGATGGCGGCGATCCAGATGATCGTGTCGCGGATCGCCGGACCATCGGAACGTTGCATCAACTCCTTGATCGCCTTGCGCGGGACGTCGGTGTGATACCATTCGGCCGAGGCCAGTCCCGTCTCGATCGCCCTGCGCGTGCTTTCGCCGACCAGGCTGTAGTCGCGCTTCATTGTGCCAGCCATTGTGACCTCCAAATACTGATGGGCCGCGAGCCCTCCCCGCTCCAACCGGAGCCAGCCTCCCAACTGGTGCTTCGCCTCGTCCTCGCCGTCATCACGACCTCCCTGCCAGCACAGGAAAATGCCCCGACGGCCGCGGATAATCCTCCTGCGGCTGCCTGGCGATCGCTGTGATCCGGCTCTCGGCGGCAGCGATATCGCCGGCGCCGTCGAGAACCCGGAACACCGCATTGTAGGAGCGGCTTTCGCCATGCTCCAGCCAGATCATCTCGCCGCGTTCGCGCGCAGCCAGATTGCCTAGCACATGATGCGTCGAGGGTTCTAAGCCCAGCGCATAGTGCCCAGCCTGGAAATTCTGCCATTCATAGGCGCAGGGCAACTGGTCCTTGCGCGTGACGACTTCCAGCCCAAGGCCAAGACGGTCGTTGACCACCGCCACCGGCACTTCCCCGGCGCCGTTAGCACCAAGCTCGTGCTGCCAGACCTGCTCCTCGAAACCCAGTTGCGGCGCCGGCACTGTGCGGTAGCCGACCTTCTGCGCCTCGTAGCGCTCGCCGGCATGTCCGGCCCACACAACATCACGGATCGGCGCCAGATAGCGCGAGCCTTCGTCGAGCACCGGATGGCTAACGTTGATGTGATAAAAGTACATATGCGGCGTGCGGTTGAAGCCGTGATTGACGACACGGTCCGAAAGCCGGATCTCGTTGCCGCCGACATCGGCCTCGATCCGCCGCAACAGATGCAGGTCCTCGCCGAACACCGTCGACTGCTGGACGATGGCCTCGGCCCACAGCACGCAGCGGTCGCCGTCCCACGCTTCGCCATAGCCGGTCAGCCGCGCCGGAATGGTGCTGACGCGGCCATGCAGGGAATGGCGCACCGTCTTCTTCGGCGGATAATTGTAGCTGTCGGCCGGCACTTCGTTCATGAACAATATATGGTCAAGTCCGCAGGTGAGCAGCAGGCCTGAAAACGACCGTGCCCAGGCCAGCCCCTCCTCGCCTTCATATTCGTGCAGGCCGGGATGACGAAAGCCGCTCGGCGAATGCCAGCCGATCGCCTGGCCCTTGAAGTCGCAGTCGGCGATATCGAGCGCCCGGTCGACAAGCGCGGTGAAGCGCAATCCCGAGCCGGTGCGGAATTCGAGCATGCGGATGCCTCGCTCCACGCCGTCGCCGAGCGTCATCAGCCGCACGCCGGCGAATTGCGACAGCATGCCCGAGCGCTCCGAAACCTGCCGGCGCGAAAGCGTCTTGCCGTAAAGCTCTACCATGTGACGGCCAATTCCTTCACTTCGCTCTCGTCTCCTTGAGCAGGGCCGACATGTCGGCGCCGGTGATGATGCTCTCCACAGTCAACAGGTCGGTATCGGCGACCGTCTGCTCGGCGACAATCTCGCCGCGACGCATGACGATGATGCGGTCGGCGACCTGGAAGACATGGTGGATATTGTGGGTGATCAAAAGCACCGAATGACCGGCTGCGCGGACCTCCTTGACGAAGCGCAGCACGCCATGTGTTTCCTCGACACCGAGATTATTGGTCGGCTCGTCGAGGATGATGACCTTGGCGGCGAACTGCATGGCCCGCGAAATGGCGATCGACTGGCGCTCGCCACCCGACAGCGTGCTGACCAGCGCATCGGCGTCGAGCTTTTTCGAGATGCCGACGCGCTTCAAAAGCGCCGAGGCGGCGTCGCGCAATTTGGCGAGGTCGAGCGGCGCGAATACGCCCAGCCATTTCAAGTTGACCGGCTCGCGACCGAGAAAGAGATTGCGCGCGATGCTGAGATCCGGCGCCAGCGACGTGTCCTGATGGATGGTCTCGATGCCGAGATCCATCGCGTCGCGCGTCGCGCGGATCGAGACCTTCTGGCCACGCACATAGATGTCGCCGCGGTCGACGGGGAACACGCCGGAGATGGCCTTGATGAGGGTGGATTTTCCGGCGCCATTGTCGCCGAGCAAGGCCACCACCTCGCCCTCATTAAGTGTGAAGGAGGCGCTCTTCAGGGCGCGGACGCTGCCGAAGGATTTTTGCAGATTCTGCAGCCGAAGCACTTCCATCATCAGCTCCTGGCGGCTTTCTTCTGCAGCAAAGCGTGCAGGATGAGCATGGCAAGGATGATGACGCCGACGAAGATGTTGTAGGCGAGCCCCGGCACGCCGATCAGCACAATGCCGTTGCGAATGGCGCGCAGCATCAGCGCGCCGACGATCGTGCCCAGGATCGTGCCGCGCCCGCCGGTCAGCGCCGTGCCGCCGACCACCACCATGGCGATAACTTCCAGCTCGTAGCCGGTGCCGGCCACTGGCGAGGCAGCGGAGATGCGGAAGGCGCTGATCATCCCGGCCAGACCCGCCAGCACCGAGGTCAGGATGAACAGCCAGATCTTGACCGCATCGGCCGGCACGCCGCGCGCCACCGCCGCGTTGCGATTGCTGCCGATGGCGCTGATCCAGTTGCCGAGCTTGGCGTAGTGCAGCACGTAGATGGCCAGCAACGACAGGCCGACGAACCACCACAGTGAGGTGTAGAACCGGAACGAGCCGACGTTGAAACTACCGGCCAGCAGCGTCACGAAGAAGCCGGGCTGGTCCCATGACTTCAGCGGGAAGCCTTGCGTGATGTAGAGCGCCGCCCCTCGCACCACGAGCAGCATCGACAGCGTCACCAGGAAGGAGGAGATACCGATCTTGGTGACGATCAGCCCGTTGATGGCCCCGATCGCCACGCACAGCAAGAGCCCGGCCAGCAGCGCCACGCCGATGTCAACCTTGCCGCTCTGCACCAGCAGCATGACCACAACCGGCGCCAGACCGAACACGGCGCCAACCGACAGGTCGAACTCGCCCGCCGTCAGAAGCAACGTCATGCCGAGGGCGATGATGCCGAGTTCGGGCAGAAACGCCATCATGTTGGAGATGTTGAGCGGCGACAGGAAGTTGGCGTCGGCGACGGCGAACACCACCAGCAGCACGACGAGGATGACGAGCGAGGAGAATTGCGGCGAGCGGATCAGGCTCGACCTGCGGTTGGCCCCGGGCATTTCCTCTTCAGCGGCAATTGTCATGACTGCTTGAACCATACCTTGGAGCGACGTGCCCCCCCCGGGCGGGGGCCGGCCAATTTAAACACATTGTTTTTAGTTTGAGGGTACGCGCCCACCGTGTGGCGGGGGATAGGGGGTAGGGGGGGG
>NZ_JAMYLP010000138.1:0-10124 GCF_040318085.1 Mesorhizobium sp. M1322 | reverse complement strand
TTGGTTACACGCCCCGTGAGTCGCCGCTGGGCCCCCCGCGCGGCCCCCCACCACCGGCGGGGGGCGCCACCGAGGCACCCGACAACCCCCCCGTACGCCAAACAGCCAAGCGGCCGGGTTGACGCGGCCGCCATATTGATCGGATCAAAGCGCAATCGAAAGCGAAACGTGTCCCACTCTTGCCGATCGCGCTTCAAATCGCCGTTACTCGGCGGCTGCCTTTTCCGGCAGCTTCACCGAACCGCCGGCCTTTTCGATCTTCTCGATGGCAGTCTTGGAGGCGCCGGCCACGTCGAAGGCGAGCTTCGACTTGATGTCGCCGTCCGAGAGGATGCGCACGCCGTCCTTGACGCGGCGGATGACGCCGGCTGCGACCAGCGCTTCGGCCGTCACGATCGTCTTGGCGTCGAGCTTCTTGGCGTCGAGCCCGGCCTGGATGCGGGCCAGCGACACGACGGCAAAGCTCTTGGCGAAGATGTTGTTGAAGCCACGCTTCGGCAGGCGCCGGTAGAGCGGCATCTGGCCGCCCTCGAAGCCGTTGACGGCGACGCCGGAGCGCGCCTTCTGGCCCTTGACGCCGCGACCGGCGGTCTTGCCCGAGCCGGAACCGATGCCGCGGCCGAGACGCTTCTTGGAATGCGTCGCGCCGTCCTTGTCACGCAGATCGTTGAGTTTCATCTGAGTTCTCCTGCGCTCTGGTTCAGCCCTCGTCCACGACGCGGACGAGATGCTGGACGGCAGCGATCATGCCGCGCACGGAGGGGGTGTCCTCCAGCGTGCGCTGCTTGTGCATCTTGTTGAGGCCGAGGCCGACCAGCGTCGCGCGCTGCTCCTTCGGCCGGCGGATCGGCGACCCGATCTGCTCGACGGTGATGGTCTTGGTTGCTTTCTTGGCCATGGTCAAAAATCCCTGGTCAGATCAGACTATTCTTCGGCCGCTACGGCGGTGCCGCGGCGGGCCTGAAGGGTCGAATACTTGATGCCGCGCGCGGCAGCCACATCCTTGGGATGCATCTGGCTCTTCAGCGCGTCGAAGGTGGCACGAACCATGTTGTACGGGTTCGACGAACCCATCGACTTGGCGACCACGTCATGCATGCCGAGCGTCTCGAAGACGGCGCGCATCGGGCCGCCGGCGATGATGCCGGTACCCTGCTTGGCAGCGCGCAGCAGAACGCGTCCGGCGCCCCAGCGTCCTTCAACGTCGTGATGGAGCGTACGGCCCGAGCGCAGCGGCACGAAGATCATGTCGCGCTTGGCCGATTCGGTCGCCTTGCGGATCGCCTCAGGCACTTCGCGCGCCTTGCCGTGACCGAAGCCGACGCGGCCCTTCTGGTCGCCGACGACGACGAGCGCTGCAAAGCCGAAGCGCCGACCGCCCTTGACGACCTTGGCGACGCGGTTGATGTGGACAAGCTTGTCCACCATGCCGTCGTCGCGCTCTTCGCGATCACGGCCGCGGCCGCCATCCCTACGTTCCTGTGCCATATCCTGTTCCTTGTTTTTTTCCGGAAGCACGGTTGATAATGATATCCGGTTCCCCTCTGTGGGGTTGCCGGGGGCGAAATTTTAGAAGCTCAAGCCACCTTCACGGGCGGCCTCGGCCAG
Organism: Mesorhizobium sp. M1322; assembly: GCF_040318085.1. Classification (NCBI taxonomy): domain Bacteria; kingdom Pseudomonadati; phylum Pseudomonadota; class Alphaproteobacteria; order Hyphomicrobiales; family Phyllobacteriaceae; genus Mesorhizobium; species Mesorhizobium sp. M1322. The sequence goes on along the minus strand of NZ_JAMYLP010000138.1, from coordinate 8,516 downwards.
CGCCTTGACGCGGCCGTGATAGATGTACGGTCCACGATCGAAGACGACTTCCTTGACGCCGGCCTTCGAAGCGCGCTCGGCAATCAGCTTGCCGATTGCCACAGCGGCGGCAGTGTCGGCACCGGTCTTGAGCGAACCCTTGAGGTCCTTCTCCAGCGTCGAGGCGGCAGCGATGGTGTGGCCCTTGGCGTCGTCGATGACCTGGACGTAGATGTTCTTCGACGTGCGGTGGACCGACAGACGCGGACGCTCGCCGGCGACCTTCTTGATCTGGCGGCGGACGCGCTGAGCGCGGCGTTGTGTGGATTCTTTCGAGCCCATGATATCAGTCCTTGCCTTCAAAAAACGGGGGCAACCCTATGCGGTAGGACAAGCCTCCCGCGACCGCTCCCCGCGGCGTTGAAATTACTTCTTCTTGCCTTCCTTGCGGACGATCTTCTCGCCAGCGTAGCGAACGCCCTTGCCCTTGTACGGCTCGGGACCGCGATATTCGCGGATCTCGGCAGCAACCTGGCCGACCTTCTGCTTGTCGATGCCGGTCACGGTGATTTCCGTCGGCTTCGGCACGGTGATCGTGATGTCCTGCGGCGTTTCGTAGACGACATCATGGCTGAAGCCGAGCGCCAGCTGCAGGTTCTTGCCCTGCATGGCGGCGCGATAGCCGACGCCAGTGATCTCAAGCTTCTTTTCGAAACCGTCCTTGACGCCCTGCAGGATGTTGACGATCTGCGTGCGCGACATGCCCCATTTTGAGCGGGCGGTCTTGGTCTGGTCGCGTGGCTGGACAGCGATCTCGCTGCCTTCCATCTTGACCAGCACTTCGTCGTTCACCACGAACTTCAGCTCACCCTTGGGGCCCTTCGCCGTGACGGTCTGGCCGTCGACGGTCGCGGTCACGCCCTGCGGCAGCGAAACGGGTTTCTTTCCAATACGAGACATTTTGTTGTCCTCGTCACTTCTCTTGTTTCAGGTCTCTGTTTTCGAACATGTGTCCGAAAACCGGATTCCACTTTCCGGGATCGCGCTCCAGATCAGAAGATCTGGCAGAGGATTTCCCCGCCGACATTCTGTTCACGCGCTTCATGGTCCGCCATCACGCCCTTCGGCGTCGAAAGGATGGCGATGCCGAGGCCGTTGGCAACGTGCGGGATCGACTTTGCCGAAACGTAGACGCGACGGCCCGGCTTCGAGACGCGGGCGATTTCGCGCACGACCGGCGCACCGTCGAAATACTTCAGTTCGATCTCGATTTCCGACTTGCCGTTGTCGAAGTCGGTCTGGCTGTAGTCGCGGATGTAGCCTTCCGCCTTCAGCACGTCGAGGACGCGGGTACGCAGGCGCGAGGCCGGCGTCGAAACGCTCGACTTCTTGCGGCCGTAAGCGTTGCGGATGCGGGTCAGCATATCGCCGAGAGGATCGCTCAATGACATGTTATGTCCTCCTTACCAGCTCGACTTGACTAGGCCCGGGATCTGGCCGTTGTTGCCGAGATCACGAAGCGCGATGCGCGATACTTTGAGCTTGCGATAGTAGGCACGCGGACGCCCGGTGACTTCGCAGCGGTTGCGGATGCGGATCTTGGCCGAGTTGCGCGGCAGTGCCGCAAGCTTCAGCTGGGCGCGGAAGCGCTCTTCCATCGGCTTGGACTGATCCATGATGATCGCCTTGAGGGCCTTACGCTTGGCAGCGTACTGGTCCACAAGCTTGCGGCGCCTGTTGTTCTTCTCGACTGAGCTGGTCTTTGCCATTTCAGATTTTTCCTTTTCTCGCTGCCGTTACTGGCGGAAGGGGAAGTTGAAGGCCTTGAGCAATGCCCTGGCTTCGTCGTCCGTCTTCGCAGTCGTACAAACGATGACGTCCATGCCCCAGATCTGATCAACCTTGTCGTAGTTGATCTCCGGGAACACGATGTGTTCCTTGATGCCCATGGCATAGTTGCCACGGCCATCGAAGCTCTTCGGATTGAGCCCGCGGAAGTCGCGGACGCGCGGCAGCGCGATGTTCACGAGACGGTCGAGGAACTCATACATGCGTTCCTTGCGCAGCGTGACCTTGGCGCCGATCGGCATCTTTTCGCGGACCTTGAAGCCGGCGATCGAATTGCGGGCGTGGGTGACGACGGCCTTCTGGCCGGCGATCAGCGCAAGATCTTCCGCCGCGATCGAAGGCTTCTTCGAATCGCCGGTCGCTTCGCCGACGCCCATATTCAGCACGATCTTGTCGATGCGCGGAACCTGCATCTCGTTTTCGTAGCCGAACTGCTCCTGCAGCGCCTTGCGGATGGTCTCGTTGTAGACCTGCTTGAGGCGCGGCGTGTTCTGGGCAGTCGCCTGCTTGGTTTGAGCCTTAGCCATTGATGACTTCTCCCGAGCGCTTGGCGACGCGCACCTTCTTGCCGTCCTTCTGGAAGATGAAACCGACGCGGGTCGGCTTGCCATCCTTGGGGTCGGCCAGCGCGATGTTCGACAGCTGGATCGGCGCTTCCTTGGTGATGATCCCGCCCTCTTGGGACTGGGACTGCTTCTGGTGACGACGGATCATGTTGACGCCGCGCACCAGCGCGGTGTCTTCCTTCGGCTGTACCGAGAGGACTTCGCCCGAACGGCCCTTGTCCTTGCCCGCCAGCACGACGACCTTGTCGCCTTTTCTAATCTTCTGCATTGGTCCGGCTCCTTACAGCACTTCAGGCGCGAGCGAGATGATCTTCATGTGGTTCTTGGCGCGGAGTTCGCGCGGAACCGGTCCGAAGATACGCGTGCCGATCGGCTCTTTCTTGTTGTCGACGAGAACGGCCGCGTTCTTGTCGAAACGGATCACGCTGCCGTCCGGGCGGCGGATGTCCTTGGCCGTGCGAACCACGACCGCCTTCATCACATCGCCCTTCTTGACGCGGCCGCGCGGGATGGCTTCCTTGATCGACACCACGATGATGTCGCCCACGGAAGCGTATTTCCGCTTCGAGCCGCCCAGCACCTTGATGCACATGACACGACGGGCGCCGGAATTATCCGCGACGTCGAGGTTTGTTTGCATCTGAATCATGACTGGCCGCCTTCTTCTCTTCTAACGGGACGGGTTCTTCACCCTTCCCCGGTCTGTCCAAAATTCGTTTCGTTCGCCCTGATCAGGCCTGGTCCGAAGACACGACGGTCCAGCGCTTGTCCTTGGAAATCGGCTTCGATTCCTGGATGAACACCTGATCGCCAACCTTGTGGGCGTTGTTCTCGTCGTGCGCCTTGTATTTCTTGGTCATGCGCACGGTCTTCTTCATCACAGGATGCGTGAAGCGCCGTTCGACCTTGACGACAACCGTCTTCTCGTTTTTGTCGCTGACGACGGTGCCCTGCAGAATGCGCTTTGGCATGGTTTTCGTCCTTAAGCCTTCTTAGCCGCGGACTTTTCCGCAGCGATGGTCTTGATACGCGCAATGTCCTTGCGGACCTGCCTCACGCGCGCGGTCTTCTCGAGCTGGCCGGTGGCCTTCTGGAAGCGCAGGTTGAACTGCTCCTTCTTCAGGCTGGCCAGGTCGTCGGTCAGCTGGTCTTGGGTCTTGGTCCGGATGTCTTCGGCTTTCATGATCAGCCCGTCCTTATTCTGCGATGCGCTGTACGAAGCGCGTCCTGACCGAGAGCTTGGCCGCGCCGAGACGCAGCGCCTCACGGGCGGTTTCCTCATTGACGCCGTCGATCTCGAACATGATGCGGCCGGGCTTGACGCGCGCCGCCCAGTAATCGACCGCGCCCTTGCCCTTGCCCATGCGGACTTCGGTCGGCTTCGACGTCACCGGCACGTCCGGGAAGATACGGATCCAGACGCGGCCGGCGCGCTTCATCTCTCGGGTGATCGCGCGGCGGGCCGCCTCGATCTCGCGCGCGGTGACGCGGTTCGGCTCAAGCGCCTTCAGCCCGAAACCGCCGAAATCCAGATTGGTGCCACCCTTGGCGGCACCATGGATACGGCCCTTGAACTGCTTGCGGAACTTTGTGCGCTTTGGCTGCAGCATCGTTCTAACTCCAAATTCTCAACTGTCTCAGGCGTTTTCGCGACGGCGACCGCGTTCGCGCTCACCACCACCGCCATGCGCATGATCGCCCTCGGTGGCGCGGCGCTCCGAAGCCATCGGGTCGTGCTCGAGGATTTCGCCCTTGAACACCCAGACCTTGACGCCGCAGATGCCGTAGGCGGTGTGTGCTTCGGCCGTGCCGTAGTCGACGTCGGCGCGCAGCGTATGCAGCGGCACGCGACCTTCGCGGTACCATTCCATGCGCGCGATCTCGGCGCCGCCAAGACGGCCGGCGCAGTTGATGCGAATGCCTTCGGCACCCAGGCGCATCGCAGACTGCACGGCGCGCTTCATGGCGCGGCGGAACGCGATGCGGCGCTCGAGCTGCTGGGCGATCGACTGGGCGACCAGCGTCGCGTCGATCTCGGGCTTACGCACTTCGACGATATTCAAATGCGTCTCGGACTTCGTCATCTCCATCAGCTTCTTACGAAGCTTCTCGATGTCGGCGCCCTTCTTGCCGATGATCAGGCCCGGACGCGCCGCATGGATGGTGACGCGGCATTTCTTGTGCGGACGCTCGATCACGACCTTCGAAATCGCAGCCTGCTTGAGTTCCTTCGCAAGATACTTGCGGATCTTGATGTCCTCATGCAGCAGCTGGCCGTACTCGCCGGTGTTCGCGAACCAGCGCGAATCCCAGGTGCGGTTGATGCCGAGACGCAGACCTATCGGATTGATTTTCTGGCCCATTATGCGGCCTCCCCTTTTTCTTCGACTTCACGGACGACGATCGTGAGGTGCGAGAACGGCTTCTCGATACGGCTGGCGCGGCCACGGCCACGGGCATGGAACCGCTTCATGACAATCGACTTGCCGACATAGGCTTCCGCCACAATCAGCGCATCGACGTCGAGGTCGTGGTTGTTTTCCGCGTTGGCGATCGCCGATTCCAGCGTCTTCTTGACCGTGCCGGAAATCCGCTTGGCCGAGAATTCGAGATCGGAAAGCGCTGTCGCGACCTTCTTGCCGCGGATCAGCGCCGCAACCAGGTTCAGCTTCTGCGGGCTGATACGGATCGTGCGCAACACGGCGCGCGCTTCGTTATCAGCAAGCCTGCGCGGAGCTTTGGCCTTGCCCATGATTATTTCCTCTTCGCCTTCTTATCCGCGCCATGACCGTAATAGGTCCGGGTCGGAGCGAATTCACCGAACTTGTGGCCGACCATGTCCTCGTTCACCGAAACGGGAACGTGCTTCTGGCCGTTGTAGACACCGAAGGTGAAGCCGACGAACTGCGGCAGGATGGTGGAGCGACGGCTCCACATCTTGATCACCTCATTGCGACCACCTTCACGAACCTTGTCCACCTTCTTGAGAAGGTAGCCGTCAATGAAGGGGCCTTTCCAAATCGAACGAGTCACTTGGCGTTACCTCTTCTTAGCTCTTGCGCTGATGGCGCGAGCGCAGGATGAACTTGTCGGTCGCCTTATTGGACCGCGTCTTCTTGCCCTTGGTCGGCTTGCCCCAAGGCGAAACTGGATGCCGGCCACCCGAGGTGCGGCCTTCGCCGCCGCCATGCGGATGGTCGACCGGGTTCATGGTCACGCCGCGGTTGTGCGGACGTTTTCCACGCCACACCGTGCGGCCGGCCTTGCCGTCATTGATGTTGCCGTGGTCTGGGTTGGACACGGCACCGACAGTGGCCATGCAGGAGCCGTGGACGACACGCTGCTCGCCTGAGTTCAGGCGCAGGATCGCCATGCCCTGGTCACGGCCGACGAGCTGAGCATAACCGCCAGCCGAACGGGCAACCTGGGCGCCCTTGCCCGGCTTCAGCTCGATGTTGTGGACGATCGTGCCGACCGGCATCGAGGCCAGCGGCATCGCATTGCCCGGCTTCACGTCGACCGCTTCGCCGGCCACGATCTTGTCGCCGGCAGCAAGGCGCTGCGGAGCGATGATGTAGGACAGCTCGCCATCGTCATACTTGATCAGCGCGATGAAGGCGCTGCGGTTCGGATCGTATTCGATACGCTCGACCGTGCCGACAACGTCGAACTTGCGGCGCTTGAAGTCGATGATGCGGTACGTACGCTTGTGACCGCCGCCGATGAAACGGGCCGTGATGCGGCCGTAATTGTTACGGCCGCCCGACTTGGTCAGGCCTTCGGTCAAGCCCTTTACGGGCTTGCCTTTGTAGAGGCCCGAGCGATCGACGATGACCAGCTGGCGGGTGCTCGGCGTTATCGGGTTGAATTTTTTCAGTGCCATGTTTGTTGTCCTCGCGGTCTTGCTCAGAGACCCGTCGCGACGTCGATCGACTGGCCGTCGGCCAGCGTCACAATCGCCTTCTTGACGTCGCTCTGGCGGCCGATCGTGCCGCGGAAGCGCTTGATCTTGCCCTTGCGGACAAGCGTGTTCACGGCCATCACCTTGACGCCGAACAGCGCTTCGACGGCAGCCTTGATTTCCGGCTTCGACGCCTTCTTGGCGACGTTGAAGACGACCTGGTTCTGCTCGGAAGCCATGGTCGACTTTTCGGTGATCGCCGGCGAGACGATCACGTCGTAGTGACGAAGGTCGGTCATTTGAAGCGCTCCTCGAGAGCCTCGACGGCGGCCTTCGAAAGGACCAGCGTGCCGCGGCGCAGAATGTCGTAGACGTTGATGCCCTGGATGGGCAGCACGTCGATGTTCGGGATGTTCGTCGCCGCCAGCTTGAAGTTCTTGTCGAGCTCGGCGCCGCCGATCAGCAGGGCGTTGGACAGGCCCAGCGTCGCGAAATTCGCGATCAGCGCCTTGGTCTTGGCCTCGGTCAGCATCAGCTCGTCGATGATGATGAGCGATGCGCTCTTGGCCTTGGCAGACAGAGCATGCTTGAGGCCCAGCGCACGCACCTTCTTCGGCAGGTCGTGCTCGTGGCTGCGGACGACCGGCCCGTGGGCCTTGCCGCCGCCGCGGAACTGCGGAGCGCGTGCCGAATGGTGGCGGGCGCGGCCCGTACCCTTCTGCTTGTACATCTTGGCCCCGGTGCGGGCGATCTCGGCGCGACCCTTGGTCTTGTGCGTGCCCTGCTGCTTCTTGGCAAGCTGCCAGCGCACGACGCGCTGCAGGATGTCTTCGCGCGGATCAAGGCCGAAAATCTCCTCGGAGAGTTTCACCTTGCCGGCGTCCTTGCCGCCAAGCGTTGTGATTTTGAGGTCCATTATTCCGCTCCCTCTGTGGCCGGGACATCTACTGTGGCCGGGGCATCGTTCTTGGCGCCATCATTGGTTGCAATGACGCGGATTGCGGCAGGCTTGGGCGCATTGGCCGGCAGCGCAACCTTGGCCGCGTCGCGGACCAGGATCCAGGCGCCCTTCGAACCGGGAACCGCGCCGCGGATCAGGATCAGACCGCGATCGGCGTCGGTCGAGACGACCTCGACGTTCTGCGTGGTGACGCGGGTGTCGCCCATGTGGCCGGCCATATGCTTGCCCTTGAACACCTTGCCCGGGTCCTGGCGCTGGCCGGTCGAGCCGTGCGTACGGTGCGAGACTGAGTTGCCGTGGGTTGCGCGGCCACCGCCCATGTGGTGCCGCTTGATGACGCCCTGAAAACCCTTGCCGATCGTGGTTCCCGTCACATCGACCTTCTGGCCGACGACGAAATGCTCGACAGTGATCTCGGCGCCGACATCGATCATGTTGTCGGCGGAGACGCGGAATTCGGCAACCTTTGCCTTCGGCTCGACGGAAGCGGTCGCGAAATGGCCGCGCATCGCCTTCGACGTGTTCTTCACCTTGGCAAGGCCAACGCCGAGCTGGACGGCGGTATAGCCGTTCTTCTCCTGCGTGCGCTGCGCCACGACCTGGCAGTTCTCCATCTGGAGAACAGTGACGGGAACATGTTCCCCGGCATCGTTGTAGATGCGGGTCATTCCCACCTTCTTTGCAATCACACCTGAACGCATCGGTTCAATTCCTTTAGAGTTCCCTGTCGGGGCTGTCGCCCCTCCACGCCTCTTGTTCCTTCAGAGTTCCGGGTCGCCCCGCTCCTCTGGTTCCTTAGAGCTTGATCTCGACGTCGACACCGGCGGCAAGATCAAGCTTCATCAAAGCGTCGACCGTCTGCGGGGTCGGATCGACGATGTCGAGCAGACGCTTGTGCGTGCGCATCTCGAACTGCTCGCGGCTCTTCTTGTCGACGTGAGGCGACCGGTTGACCGTGAACTTTTCGATCCGCGTCGGCAGCGGAATGGGGCCGCGGACGTTGGCGCCGGTGCGCTTGGCCGTCGACACGATTTCCCGCGTCGAGGCGTCAAGCACCCGGTGATCAAACGCCTTCAGGCGGATGCGGATATTCTGTCCGTTCATGCGTCACTTCCTTGTTCTGGCGCGGCGCGGGCAGCGCCCGCGACAGATCGGTTTAAGTCCAAATTACTCTTTGATGGTGACGACGATGCCGGCACCGACGGTGCGGCCGCCTTCACGGATGGCGAAGCGCAGCTTCTCTTCCATGGCGATCGGCACG
>NZ_JAMYLP010000137.1:0-10197 GCF_040318085.1 Mesorhizobium sp. M1322 | reverse complement strand
GGCGCAGCGTAGCTGATCTCCCCCCTCGAGGGGGAGATGTCGCCGAAGGCGACAGAGGGGGTCGCAGCGCGTAGGACGCCGACACCTTCTTCGCTTCCGCAAGGTGCCCGGCGCTTGATGTGAGACGACCCCTTCTGGCCTGCCGGCCATCTCCCCCTCAAGGGGGGAGATTGACAGCTTCAGCGATTTCGCCAATCACCAGCGCTCAAAAAAGGAAGGGCTGGCAATAGCCAGCCCCCGTTGTCTTACCAGGACGAAGATGTCCGCCTCGGCCCTGCTTAATCCTAAGCCAGAAGATTATTTGCCGGCTAAAGACATGGGTACCTCAAGCCTCTACCGCTCCTGCTTCAACCGCCGGCAGAGCTCATCGAGCTGGTCCAGTGTCCGATAAGCGACGCGCAGCACGCCGCCGCGCTCCTTATGCTCGATCGTGACGATCATGCCGATCGTGTCAGTCATCAGTTTTTCCAGCGCCAGCGTATCGGCATCCTTTTGCGCCGGTTCCGCAGGCTGTCGCTTAACAGTTGGAGCGCCGGCCGGCATCTGCGCCAGCGCTTCGGCCTGGCGCACCGAAAGCCCCCCCTCGACGATCCGCTTGGCCAGGCCCGCCGGATCCTGCGCCGTCACCAATGTGCGGGCGTGGCCGGCCGACAGCGCGCCGTCGACCAGCATGTCGCGGATCACCTCGGGCAGCTTCAAGAGCCTGAGCGTGTTGGCGACATGGCTGCGACTCTTGCCGATCACCTGACCGAGATCGGCCTGGGTGTAGCCGTGATCGTCGATCAGCTGCTGATAGCCCATCGCCTCCTCGACCGGGTTGAGGTCGGTGCGCTGGACGTTTTCGATGATCGCCAGTTCGAGCGCGGTGCGATCGTTGACGTCGCGCACGATGATCGGAATCTCGCTCAGCCCGGCGCGCTGCGCGGCGCGCCAGCGCCGCTCGCCGGCGATGATCTCGTAGCGGCCAGCTTGCGTCGGCGACGGCCGTGCCACCACCGGCTGCACCACGCCATGTTCGCGGATCGACTGGGCAAGATCGGTGAGATCGGCGTCGCCGAAATGCCGGCGCGGGTTTTTCGGGTTCGGACTCAAGAACTCGATCGGCACCTTGCCGTCGGCGTTCACGCCCTGCTTTTCCACTGCTGCCGGACGTTCGATTTCGCCGATCAGCGCCGCCAGTCCCCGCCCCAGTCTTTTTCTTGAAAGGTCTTCGCTCATCGTCTGTCCAGATCGTTTCGGTATCGAATCAGCTTCTTTGGCGGCAGCATCAGGCGGCGCGCAGTTTGCGCTCGCGGCGGATCACCTCGGAGGCAAGCTGCAGATAGGCCTGGCTGCCCGAGCATTTGAGGTCGTAGAGGATCGCCGGCTTGCCGTAGGACGGCGCCTCGGAGACACGCACGTTGCGCGGAATCACGGTTTCGTAGACTTTGTCGCCCATATGCGCGCGCACGTCCTGCACCACCTGGTTGGCGAGGTTGTTGCGCCCGTCGAACATGGTCAGCACGATGCCCTGGATCGTCAGGTCGGGATTGATAGAGCGGCGGACCTGCTCGACCGTCTCCAGCAGTTGGCTCAGGCCCTCGAGCGCAAAGAACTCGCATTGCAGCGGCACCAGCACCGAATCGGCCGCCGCCATCGAGTTCAGGGTCAGGAGATTGAGCGATGGCGGGCAATCGATCAGCACATAGCCGAAGGGCGCGCCACGCTCGCTCGCGGCCCGTAGCGCATTGCGCAGCTTGAGCACCCGGTCGGGTGCGGAAGCGATCTCCATCTCGATGCCGAGCAAGTCGAGTGTCGACGGCACGATCGACAGGCCCGGCACCGCCGTCGGGATCGCCGCTGCTTCCAGTTCCAGCTCACCGGTCAGCACGTCATAGGACGAGACGGTACGGTCCTTGCGGTCGATGCCAAGGCCGGTCGAGGCATTGCCTTGAGGATCGAGGTCGACGATCAGCACCTTTTCGCCGATCGCCGCCAGAGCCGTGGCCAGATTGATGGCCGTCGTCGTCTTGCCGACGCCGCCCTTCTGGTTGGCTACGGTGATGATTCGGGGGCCATTCTTCATCATGGGTCTATGCCAGAAATTCATTCCGAGGTCGCCGATCTCAAGTCAGTTGGCGCAAAATCAGACAGTTCGAGGATGACGCCATGAGCGTCGGTCGCGCTGGCATGTTCTACCAGATCGAACGACCATCGTTGAGCGCTTTCTGCCACTTCGGCGCGGTAATCCCGGCCTTTGTGGAACAGGGCGCACGCGCCGGCCGTCAGCCACGGCGCCGACAACTCGAGCAACACCGGAAGCGACGCCAGCGCCCTGGCGGTGACGATTTGCGGCGTCGAAACAAGCGGATAGGCGTCATCGATGCGCCGCGCAATGATGCGGGCGGGCAGGTTGAATTGCCCGACGACGGCTTGCAGGAACGATGCTTTTTTCCGGTTGCTTTCAACCAGATCGATGCTGGCGCCGTCACGCTCGGCAAGCAGAAAGGCAAGCACAAGACCGGGAAACCCGCCGCCAGAGCCGAGATCGACCCAGCGCTTCGCGCCCGGCTTGATTCGTGCCAGCTGCGCGCTGTCGAGGATGTGGCGGCGCCAGACATCGTCCTGCGTCGATTGCGCCGCCAGGTTTATCCGGCGGTTCCATTTCTGGAAGACCGTCTCGAACGCGACCAGGCGTTCGAATGTTTCACGTGAAACCGGACCGGCAGCCTCTTGCAGGCTCGCCCACGAGGCAGCGCTCACGCAACATTCCTTCGCGCCGTAGCCTCGGCGTTGCGGACATGCACGACAATGATCGCCAGCGCTGCCGGCGTCATGCCTTCCATCCGCTGGGCATCGGCTATGGAACGCGGCTGGCGTGCCAGCATCTTCTGCTTCAGTTCGTTGGACAGGCCGGGAACAGCAGCAAAATCGAGCGAAGCCGGGATCAGCCGGCTCTCTTCATGCCTGATCTGCGTAACGTCAGCTTGCTGGCGGTCGAGATAGACGGAATATTTCGCCTCCGTTTCGAGGCGTTCGGCCGTCTTGGCGTCGATTGCCGCGAACTCCGGCGCGATTCGGGTCAGCCAGGCGACATCGACCGCGGGATAGGCCAGCAACTCGTAAGCGGAACGGCGCACACCGTCTCTGTTGATCTCGAGCCCATGGCGCGCCGCTTCGTTGGGAGTCATGATCGTGCCAAGCGCAATGTCCCTCGCCTTTTCAAGGGCCTGCACGACATCGTTGAACCGCTGCATCCGCTCCTGCGAGGCGATCCCGAGCTTCATGGCCAGCGGAGTCAGCCGCTCATCGGCATTGTCGGCCCGCAGCGACAGCCGGAACTCGGCCCGTGAGGTGAACATGCGGTAGGGCTCGGCGACACCGCGGCTGGTCAAATCGTCGACCATCACCCCGATATAGGCCTCGGTGCGGCTGAGCACGATCGGATCGCTTGCCGATGCCTGGCGCGCGGCGTTGATGCCAGCGAGCAGCCCTTGCGCGCCGGCCTCCTCGTAGCCGGTGGTGCCGTTGATCTGCCCGGCCAGGAAAAGACCGGCGATCCGCTCGGTTTCCAGCGTCGGCTTGAGCTCGCGCGGATCGACATGGTCATACTCGATGGCATAGCCGGGCTGCAGCATGGCAGCATGCTCCAATCCCGGAATGGTCTTCAGAATGTCGAGCTGCACATCCTCGGGCAGCGAGGTCGAAATGCCGTTGGGGTAAACAGTGTCGTCGTCCAGCCCTTCCGGTTCCAGGAAAATCTGGTGACCCTCGCGGTCGCCGAACTTGACGATCTTGTCCTCGATGGACGGGCAATAACGCGGCCCCACGCCTTCGATCGAGCCGGAATACATGGCCGAACGGCCGAGATTAGCGCGGATCAGCTCATGTGTCGCCGCCGTCGTACGCGTGATGCCGCAATGGATCTGCGGGTTGTCGATGCGGTCGGTTAACAGCGAGAACGGCACCGGGTCGTCATCCGCCGCCTGGCTTTCCAGCGAGGCCCAATCGATGGTCCGGCCATCCAGCCGCGGCGGCGTGCCGGTCTTCAGCCTTCCGAGCTTGAAGCCGGCACGACTCATCGTCGCCGACAGGCCGAGGCTGGCCTGCTCGTTCATGCGGCCGGCAACGATCTTCTTCTCGCCGATATGGATCAGCCCGCGCAGGAAAGTGCCGGTGGTCAGTACCACCGCGCCGCAGGCAAGCCGGCGGCCACCCGCCAGCAGCACGGCCGCGATGCGTCCATTGTCGATTTCGAAATCCAGAACTTCGCCCTCGACCACCCCAAGGCCGGCCTGCTCGCGAATCGCCTGCTGCATGGCAAGCCGATAGAGTTTTCTGTCCGCTTGCGTCCGCGGCCCGCGCACCGCAGGTCCTTTGCGGCGGTTGAGCAGGCGGAACTGGATGCCGGCCGCATCGGCAACGCGCCCCATCAGCCCGTCCATGGCGTCGATCTCGCGAACCAGATGCCCCTTGCCGAGCCCGCCGATCGCCGGGTTGCAGGACATGACGCCGATCGTATCGAAGCGCAGCGTCACCAGTGCCGTTCTCGCGCCGGCGCGCGCGGCAGCGCTGGCCGCCTCGCAACCGGCATGGCCGCCGCCCACCACAACCACATCATAGTGATCGGTCATTTCAGTATTCCAGATTCAGGTTGACCGACACATGTCGCCGGAGGCACGCGCTGTCAAGAACGCTGGCCAATTGCTCAGGTTGAATTTGCCGGGATAGACGGTGAGATCACTGAATCGCTGTGCTCTTCGGCTGCTGTCACGGCATGGATCCTAGGGTCTGCGCTCCGCTTCGCGACGCTCCGCATTGCCCAGCGGATCGTTTCACGTGAAACAAGCCTTCGAGCAGACCGCGTGTTGTTTCACGTGAATCACGGCACGCCTTCCGTCTCAATGTTTCACGTGAGTCATTTTCCGATACAGAACTGCGCGAAGATAACGTCGAGCATGTCCTCGACGTCGACGGCTCCGACAATGCGGCCAAGCCTGTCCGCTGCCAGGCGCAATTCCTCGGCCCGCAACTCCTGTCCGCGCTTATCCTCGGTCACTGCCGCAAGCAGGAAGCGCTTGGTTTCATCGAGGAGCTCGACATGGCGCAGCCGCGACGGCAGGATATCGCCGGCCCGGCCGATCTGCGCGGCGGCGCGGCGGCCGATCTCCGCCAGCAATTCCGCCAGCCCGCTGCCGTCCCTGGTCGAGATCACCGCGTCGTAGCGCGACACAAGCGATTTACCCTGCAGCAAATCGACCTTCGTCCCGATCCTCAAGGCCAGGACGCCGGCCGGTATTGCCCCGATCGGGACCGGCTCCACCATATCTTCCAGCACCAGCAACAAATCGGCGGTCCCGGCCTTGCTCCTCGCCCTTTCGATGCCGATGGCCTCGATCCTGCCGGGCGTCTCTCGCAGACCGGCGGTATCGGTTATTCTGACGCGCATCCCCTCCAGATCCAGCACCACTTCGAGCAGATCGCGGGTGGTGCCGGGCTCTTCCGTCACGATCGCCGCCTCGCGCCGGGCCAATGCGTTGAACAGGCTTGACTTGCCGGCGTTCGGCGCGCCGAGGATGACGACCTCGAACCCGTCGCGGATGATTTCGGCCGCCCGGAACCCTTGGACATGACGCTCGATCTCGTCGATTATCACGCGGACGTCCGACCAGACCGTCTCCGCAACGGAACCCGGCACATCGTCTTCGTCGGCAAAATCGATTTCGGCTTCGATCATCGCCCGCGCATGAATGAGCCGACGGCGCCAGCCGAGATAAAGCTCGCTCTGTGCACCCTCGGCATTCTGCACGGCAAAGCGTCGCTGAGCCTCGGTTTCAGCGTTGACGAGATCGGCCAGCGCTTCAGTCTCGACCAGATCGACCTTGCCGTTGAGAAAGGCGCGGCGGGTGAACTCGCCCGGTTCGGCATGCCGGACCCCATCGAAGCCGGCAATCGTCTCGAGCATCCGCACCACGACGGCGCGTCCGCCATGGACGTGGAACTCGGCAATATCCTCGCCAGTAAAGCTGTTCGGACCGGCAAAGAAAACAACCAGGCCGCTGTCGAGCACCGACCCGTCCAGCGCCCTGAACTTGCGATAGGCGGCAACACGGTCTTTGACCATTGAGCCGGCAATCGTTACGAGCACGAATCGACTTTGCGGGCCGGAAATGCGGATCACGGCTACACCGGCGGGCAGGCGGCCGCTCGACAGGGCAACTATGGAATCACCTGAAATCATTTGCCGACCTAGCACAACCGCCCTAGCTTCGCTTGTTCATCGAGTGCCCGACCGTGACATTGCCCGCGCAAAACCTGCTTGCCGAAGAGGCCAGCCCCTATCTGCAGCAGCATAGCGGCAACCCGGTGCATTGGCGGCCATGGTCGCCGGCGTCGCTCGCCGAAGCAAAGGCGCTCGAGCGGCCAATCCTGCTCTCGGTCGGCTACGCCGCCTGCCACTGGTGCCATGTCATGGCGCACGAAAGCTTCGAGAACGACGACGTCGCCGCCGTCATGAACCGTCTCTTCGTCAATATCAAGGTCGATCGCGAGGAGCGGCCGGACATCGACCAGATCTATATGGCCGCACTGTCCTCGATGGGCGAACAGGGCGGATGGCCGCTGACCATGTTCCTGACGCCGGACGGAAAGCCTTTCTGGGGCGGCACCTATTTTCCGCGCGAAGCCCGTTACGGCCGCCCGGGCTTCGTCCAGGTGCTGGAGGCGGTCGACAAGGCGTGGCGGGAGAAGAAAGAAAGCGTTAACCAAAGCGCCGACGGCCTGACCACGCATGTCGAGGCGCGGCTGGCGGGCACGCATGCCAAGGCCGTGCTCGACCGCGACACGCTCGCGACGCTCGCCAACGGCATCGACGGCATGATCGACCGTGAGCTGGGCGGACTGCGCGGCGCGCCCAAATTCCCCAACGGCCCGTTCATGCAGACGCTCTGGCTGTCCTGGCTGCGCGATGGCGCCACTTCTCACCGCAACGCCGTCCTGCTCAGCCTCGAGAAGATGCTGGCGGGCGGCATCTATGACCATATCGGCGGCGGGCTGAGCCGCTATTCGACCGACGCCGAGTGGCTGGTGCCGCATTTCGAAAAAATGCTCTACGACAACGCCCAGCTCATCCGGCTGTGCAATTGGGCCTATGCCGCGACCGGCAATGAATTGTTCCGGGTACGAATCGAAGAGACGATCGACTGGCTCTTGCGCGAGATGCGCGTCGATGGTGCCTTCGCCGCCAGCCTCGACGCCGACAGCGAAGGCGAGGAGGGGCTGTTCTACACCTGGAGCAGGGATGAGATCGAAACCACTCTCGGCGACGAATCACCCTTGTTTTTCCAATACTTCACGCTTTCCAGCCCGCATGGCTGGGAAGGCAAGCCGATCATCCACCAGACCGAAACCCAGCAAACGCAAAGCGCCACCGATCGCGATCGGCTGATCCCGCTGAAAGAAAAATTGCTGGCAGCCAGGGAGCAGCGCGTCAGACCCGGGCGTGACGGAAAAAAACTGACCGATTGGAACGGTCTGGTGATCGCGGCTCTCGCCGAAGCCGGGCGCGCCCTGAAACGGATCGACTGGATCGAGGCGGCGGAACAAGCCTTTGCTGCGATTGCCAGCGCTGCTCGAGACGACCGCTTGCCGCATTCGATGCTTGGCGCAAAGAAGCTTTTTCCTGCGCTGTCGAGCGACTGCGCCGCCATGGCCAACGCCGCGATCTCCTTGTTCGAGGCCACCGGTACATCGAGCTATGCCGAGCTGGCCGGCCAATTCATCGCGCAGCTCGACCAATGGCATAGCGATGAGAACAACACCGGCTACTATCTCACCGCGTCGGACAGTGCCGACGTGCCGATCCGCATCAGGGGCGATGTCGACGAGGCCATCCCGTCAGCTACCGGCCAGATCATCGAGGCCATGGTCCGGTTGTCCTCGCTTTCCGGCGATCTCGAACTGCAGGAAAAGACCTGGAAGGTCGCCGAACACGCGGCCGGCCGTGCGGCGCATCAGGCCTATGGCCAGGCAGGTGTCGTCAACGCCTGTGCCTTGGCAATCGAGCCGTTAAAATTGGTGCTGGTGGACGACCCGGAGAATCCTGGGCTTGTTCCGGTTGCGAATCGAAATCCGGACCCGCGCCGGATCGACATCATCGTGCCGGTCGGCTCGGCAACGAACCTGCCGATACTGCCAGGCGGCCTTCTGCCACCAACCGACAAGCCCGGCGCCTGGCTGTGCACGGGGCAGGTCTGCCTGCCGGTGATAACGGATGCTGAGGAGCTGGAACATCTTTTGCGCCGGCGATAGCGAAGGGCAGATAAGGGTAGATCGCCTTACACCCCGAAGCTTAGCGCTGCCCCTCACCTGCCTGCCGGCATCCTCTCCCCGTAAACGGGGCGAGGGACGATCTCATCGGCGGTTTCGCCAACCACCAGCGTTGCAAGAAAAGGTGCCGACGTTGCGACCAGCCTCTTTCTCCCCGTAAACGGGGAGAAATGCCCGGCAGGGCAATGAGGGGCAGCGCAGATTTCTGCGATTTGCTGTGAGCTTTCGTACCGTCGTCACGCTACCGGGCAAAAAAGACCTCGGCGAGGGCAAGGGAACCCGCCCCAATTCCCTACGTGTTCATCGAATCGAAGAAATCCGCATTGGTCTTGGTCTGCTTGAGCTTGTCGATCAGGAACTCGATGGCGTCGGTTGTGCCCATCGGCGCCAGGATGCGGCGCAGCACGAAGATCTTCTGCAGGTCCTGGCGGGCGACCAGCAGGTCTTCCTTGCGGGTGCCTGACTTGAGGATGTCCATGGCCGGGTAGATGCGCTTGTCCGCCACCTTGCGGTCGAGCACGATTTCCGAGTTGCCGGTGCCCTTGAACTCTTCGAAGATGACCTCGTCCATGCGGCTGCCGGTATCGATCAGCGCGGTGGCGATGATGGTCAGCGAGCCGCCTTCCTCGATGTTGCGGGCTGCGCCGAAGAAGCGCTTCGGCCGCTGCAGCGCATTGGCGTCGACACCGCCGGTCAGCACCTTGCCGGATGACGGCACCACGGTGTTGTAGGCGCGGCCGAGGCGGGTGATCGAATCCAGCAGGATGACGACGTCGCGCCCGTGCTCGACCAGGCGCTTGGCCTTCTCGATCACCATTTCGGCGACCTGGACGTGGCGCACCGCCGGCTCGTCGAAGGTCGAGGAGACGACCTCGCCCTTCACCGAGCGCTGCATGTCGGTGACTTCCTCCGGCCGCTCGTCGATCAAGAGCACGATCAGATAGCATTCCGGATGATTGGTGGTGATCGAATGGGCGATGTTCTGCAAGAGCACCGTCTTGCCGGTGCGCGGCTGTGCCACGATCAGGGCGCGCTGGCCTTTACCGAGCGGCGCCACCAGGTCGATGACGCGGGCCGAGATGTCCTTCGAGGTCGGAACGTCCATTTCCATCTTCAGCCGCGAGGTCGGGTAAAGCGGCGTCAGATTGTCGAAATGGATCTTGTGACGGATCTTTTCCGGGTCGTCGAAATTGATCGTGTTGACCTTGAGCAGCGCGAAATAGCGTTCGCCCTCTTTCGGGCTGCGGATCGGGCCTTCAACCGTATCGCCGGTCTTCAGCGAGAACCGGCGGATCTGCGACGGCGAAATATAAATATCGTCCGGACCCGGCAGATAATTGGCATTGGCCGAGCGCAGGAAGCCAAATCCGTCCTGCAGCACTTCGACGACGCCGTCACCGATGATCTCGATATCCTGGGTCGCCAGCCGCTTCAGGATCGCGAACATCAACTCCTGCTTGCGCATCACGCTGGCGTTCTCGACCTCGAGCGATTCGGCATAAGCGATCAGCTCTGGCGGTTTCTTGTTCTTGAACTCTGTGAGTTTCATTTCTTGCATCATTAGACGGACTCTGAGTGAGTAAGCATTGGGAAAAATATCGGCGGGATGCGACAAATGCCGGGCGCGGCCGAAGCGATGAATGGGCGGCGCATGACGGGAAGGAAGACCCGTCTTTTATCGTCGGTCGAGTGAAAGAGCAAGCCGCCTTTTGTCAGGCCAATCGCTTCAGGTTTGCGCTGCCCCTCACCTGCCTGCCGGCATCCTCTCCCCGTATGGTGACGGGGAGAGGGGCGCTTGTCCGAACCGGATAGATAGGTAACAGAATGGACCGATTGCATGGGTGACAGTTTTCTTGTCCGCCGGGAGGACCGGCGATGGTTTGGCGAGAG
>NZ_JAMYLP010000136.1:0-10357 GCF_040318085.1 Mesorhizobium sp. M1322 | reverse complement strand
TCGACTGCATGCTGAAGCGCTGGGACGGCTTCACGTCCTTCCTCGGCGACGGCCGGATTTGTCTCACCAACAACGCCGCCGAACGGGCGCTGCGTGGGTTTGCCATCTCGGGGTCATTCTGCCCATGTTGGGCAGGAGGTCGAGGTCTATTACCGTTGGCACCCGTATTTCGGACGTCGGCTTCGCTGCGAGAACAGCGAAGAGCGCGCCAACGGCCGGATCATTCATCTCGTCGTCGCGCCCGGGCATGTCATTACCGCTCCGGCCTGGATGATCGATCCCGTGGCTTGCGCGGCGATGGACCTAGGCCCCCCGCGTGTATCGCTTGCCGCGCTGCTTGAGCTACACAAGCTCTTGATCGAACGCCGTTTCCGGCGAGGCTCTCCGGATGGTTTCACCATCGCGGAGGCGCAACATGAGAACCCTGCCACCCCCGACACGATCTCTCGTGGTCGTTCGCCAACTCAGCTTGCCGCTCGACTCGGAGAAGCTGAACGGGCTGAGTTCAGCGCAACGGACCATAGTGATCGCCCGGCTCGCCAACGTATTGATGGCCGCCGCCGGCGTGGCAACGGAGGAGGAGAGCTGCGATGACGAGCGGTAATCTGATTCCGACTGCCATCCTCAAGCGCAAGGCTGTCGTCTATGTGCGTCAGTCCACTCAGGCGCAGGTCCAGCTCAACCTTGAGAGCCAACGTCGGCAATATGAGCTTGTCGACGTCGCGCGGCGCTGGGGATTCCGCAAAGTAGAGGTGATCGACGAGGATCTGGGACGAACCGCAAGCGGGGCTGTGGAGCGTCCCGGTTTCGAGCGCCTGGTCGACGATCTGTGCACCGGCCATGTGGGCGCCGTGCTTTGCCTGGAGGCGTCCCGCCTGTCGCGCAACGGGCCGGACTGGCATCGGCTGCTCGAGTTGTGCGGCGAAGTCGATGCACGCGTGATCGATTTGGACGGAGTCTACGATCCGGGATTGCCGAACGACCGCCTGCTGCTCGGTATGAAGGGCAGCATCAGCGAGTTCGAGCTCGGCGTGCTGCGTGCCCGCATGTACGAGGCCGCCCGCGCCAAGGCACAGCGCGGAGAACTGCGCATCTCCGTGCCCTTCGGCTATGTCTGGCACCGCGATTACGGTCTCGGGTTCGATCCCGACATGCGCCTGCAGGAGACCATTCGCCTGATATTCGCGCGCTTCCGCGAACTCGGCAGTGCGCGTCAGGTCCTGATCTCGATGATCGACGATGGCGTGCATTTCCCAAGACCCTCCGACGGCAACAAGATGGTGTCCTTCGACTGGGTTCCGATTCGCTACCGCAACGTGATCTCGATCCTGAAGAACCCATTCTACGCCGGCGCCTATGTCTATGGTAAGAGCGAGAAGCGCACTGAGATCGTCGATGGCCGCGTTCGCAAGAGCTATGGCCATTATAAGCCGGCTAGCGAGTGGGCGGTGGTGCTCAAGGACCATCACGAAGGCTACATCGGATGGAGCGAGTACGAACGGAACCAGGAACTGCTCGCGGCAAACGCTTATGGCAAAGCCGGCGGCGTCAAGTCGGGCCGCGGCGGTCGCGCGCTGCTCCCGGGTCTCATCTCCTGTGGTCGATGCGGGCGAAGACTGGTTGTCATGTATGCCGGACGCGGCCAAGGTTATCCGGTATATCGCTGCGAGCGCGGCAACCTCATGATGGCCCAGGCGCGATGCATGTCGTTCAACGGCTTTCGCACCGACGCGGCGGTGACCCGCGAAGCGCTGGAGGCGGTTGCGCCGATGGCGATCGAAGCGGCGTTGGAGGCTGAACGCATGCAGCTGGAGAGCGAAGCCAAGCGGCGGCAGATGATCGAGATGGACCTGCAGCAGGCGCGCTATGAGGCATCGCTCGCCGAGCGCCGCTATGCCGCTTGCGACCCGGAGAACCGGCTTATTGCGGCCCAGCTCGAGAGGAGTTGGGAAGCCACGCTCAGGCGCGTGGAGACCTGCGAGGCCCGGCTGAGCGAAGTCCAGCGTGTGGAGCCTGTCGACGCGGTTCCGGACTTCACGGGCCTCGCCCAGAATCTCGAGGCCACCTGGAACGCGCCGGGTGTCGACATGCGCTGTCGTCAGCAACTGCTGCGCGCGCTCATCAAGGACATCGTGGCGGATGTCGATGACGATGCGCGCGACGTGATCTTGACCATCCACTGGCACGGAGGCCAGCACTCGCAGGTACGGGTTCGCAAGCCCAAATCCGGAGAGCATGGCCAGCGTACGCCTGAGGAGGCTCTGGCGATCATGCGATCCATGGCAACCCGATGGTCGGATGCCGAAATCGCTGCCACACTCAACCGCATGGGCATGCAGACCGGTCAGGGAAAGACCTGGACCGCGCGTCGCGTCCAATCGCTGCGCACGGTGCACAAGATCAGCGGCTATCGCTCTTCCGACAAGAATGGCGAGTGGCTCACCATGTCGGACGCGGCCGCCCGGCTTGGAGTCTCGCACGTTAAAATCCGCCGGTTCATCAGGGATGGCCTCTTGCCCGCCGAGCAGGTCATGCGCGGCGCGCCCTACCAGATCCGCGCCAGCGACCTCGAAGACGAACGGATCAAGGCCGATTTGGCGCGCAATACTCCGCGTCGCATCCACGACGACAACCAAGAATCGCTGTTTTTTCGGCCCAATGCACGTCGAGCCGGCAATCGAGCCAATGGTGAGGAGCGACAGATCGACCTTCTCAGCCTTGAGGAGACGGTCGACACCTACTCGGCCGTTGGCGAACTAGAGCACGTCCTGTTTAAACCGGTTAGATCTTGTCGACGGGCCCACTGCAGGCCAAGTCGTCATGGGGACAGTCGCATGCGTTCATTCGAACGCAGCTTGCTGGCGCGCTGGGTAGGTCTCTTCCCGCGGAGATTATCACGCCGAGTTTGCTCCCGCTTTCCCTTCACGACTGCACCTTGGTCAAACGAGACGATCAACGGCGGCGGGCGTCGTGGCTGGATCCTGAAAGACGTTGTTAGAGCACCTCTTCAGAAACAGGCGATTGTTCTTGCCGCTACGTCCGGCATCCGTCGCCTTGCCCAGGCAATGCGGCGGACTAGCGCTACGAATAAAGTGCAGTCACCCTCCCATCTGCGAAACAGCTTTCCTGCATCCATCAGCGCCACTCTCAGGATTCGACAGTGTCTTCTCCCGGAGGCATCGCCGGACCACGTTTTCAAGCAATTTTGAGATGTCGTTGTTGAATTCGTTAAAAGGAAGACTTCCACAAAACAAAATGGACCCAGTAGAAAAGACGAAGTTTCCTGATGGCTTTGGAACGAAGCAAAGGTCTGCCCTGATCTGTGAGGACTGCCAAGCCTCAGTGTGGAATTCGGGCCAATAAGCCTTTTCGGGAACGCAGTAGTACTCGCCAACACACCTTTCGGATCGTGCCAAAACGACTGCGTCAACGGGCGTGCCTAAGGTCGAGTCAACGATATCGACTTCGAACCCAGCAGCTCCTCCGCCGGAAAATCCGAAATCCCCAAAGGTCTCACCACCGATCCCGTCGAATAGCCAGGCGAATCGTTGATCGAAGGAGGCGGGTTGTCGACGATAATACGAGCCAGTGAACTCACCGTAAGCCGACATACCTATGCCCACAAGCCGTTGGGGAGGTCTATCGTTCTTAAGCCAGAGACCCCCATTGCGCCCGTCGAAAGCGTGGAAATACTCTCCCGGCTCGGCCTCCCACGCCCTCGCACCTGATTCACCTCTCCTAATTTCTATTGCATCCGGATAGGCCTCGTTAGTGGCGACCCGCCAGTAGAAGCCATTACCCCCGAGGTAGCCGAAGCTGCCCCCAAGAACTATGAAACTCTCTATAGCGTCGAGAGTTCGAGCTGTATGATATTCCGGATGCGTTACAGTGAGCACCAAGGCGTAATCTTCAAGTGCCTTACTGCCTTCTGCTTCAAGGTCGTGATCCGTTATAATGTCGACTGGGATATTTTTTGCAGCGCACCATGCGATGAGATGCATATCAGCGGGAAAGTGCCGCAATCCTGATCCCCGATCGTCGACATAGGCGACGTAGCCCGGACGCATGTTCAGCAGTGGGCGCAGTATCGAGCTAAACATAATACCGCTGCCATCGGCGTGGAAATCGTATAGCGATCGTCCAAACTGTGGGCACTCGGCTGGGTGATGCGGATAGGCACGCCAAGCGTCCCGCCTTTCTACGTAAGCGGAGTTGAAATTTGAGCGAGGATGATTTGCGTAAGCAACGTACGTGAGCGTCGAGAAAAGAACTGCCACGCTCGCCTTCGCAGCGAGTTTAGCGGGCCGTACAAAAAAAGGTATGATATCCTCGGCGGACTCGCATTTCAATCTAATCCCATACACTCCGCTTTGCAGATCGACAGGTATCTCAAAACTAAAATCTGTATCCCACTTACAATCATACAGGTCCCCTTCGTGAAAATGAATGGCCGCGTATTCATCCGGGGCGTGACGCCAACACATTTCTGCACCTGACCACAGCGAGCCTCGGACGGCTCGTGTCGGCAGATTATGCAAGGTACCGTCGAGCCGCGACGGACCTTTATCGCGAATGTTGGAGGTTGAAATGTCTATGCCGAAATCCCAACAAGCGAGAGTTTCCGCTTTCGACAGGGGAGTGTTGGCAAGCCGTTCTGGAAGGTGAGCGCCACGAAACAGCATAGGGCCTTCCAGCCGCCCGTTAAGAAAAGATGAGAAAGCTGAGATATTACCAGGCACCGGCGCGGCAGCTAGGAGTAGACTTTCGAATTGAGATCGTTTGCCAGTCCGTTCTACCTTGACTTCAAAGCACTTCGATCCCACTTCGACACAGTACACCACGGCACGCAACTCATCTTTTGCAATCGAAAGTCTTAGCTCATACCAACGGCCTATTTCCAACGCGAATGGTGCACTACTCGATTGATTGAAAGCTTCGAGCTTCAGCCCCGCCTTTTGAATTGTTATGGAGATCGCGCCCCCCGATATGTCAATGAAGGAGAACAGCGCCTGCGGGGAATCACGCAGGAGACGTGGTTGGAATCTAATTGAAAACGTGGCATCCTCGACAGTCTCCGTGCTACCAAGGGCAATGATGCCATAGGATCCTGGGTACGACGACTTCTTAACGGACGGATACATGCCTTCGAAGTTTGCCGGGACCCGGCGGATATCTGTACCGGGCCCATTCGGATTGGGATCAGCTGAGAAGATACGAACCAGATCAGCAGCGTAGTGTCCTAAACAACCGCTAGATACCTTTACCTCGATAATCTCTCCAGCCCGGACCGAAAGGCGGTTGGTATAGCCAATCAAAAAGGGTTGTTTTTCGAGCGCCGAATTTAGTTCCACTGATTGTCTCCGAACCTGAAAAGTCGCCTGAAGGACCTAGCAGGCGTTTCCACACAAACTAAATTAGTTACAAAACGTAGCGGACAACCGAGAGCTGTCGCGACATAAATGCGGTCGATAACGCAGAAAATCTGCATTTTTCGACTCCAAACGGTTGCGGCGTGTTACGTTGGGGAGTTGTTCGCGCCTTGCTTTGCGAAATGGACTGCCTATTCCAGTGATGACGTGAAGCCGGACGAGTATTCCAATTGCATTCCGGACAGCGCTCCGATTGAAGCCGACTTTGACTCCCAAGAGTCGGTTTGACTTTGAGGCGGCGATCGAGGTCAAGCTGGTGACGGTCGTCGATCGCTTCTTGTATGGATCCTCAACGAATTTCGGGCCCTGCTCGTCGGTGAGGTTCTCCGGACCCCAATCGTCCAGGATGCGAGAGCGGTCCTTGCCAAGGCTTCGAGGACCTTGGCATACCGGCCGGCTCCGCCCGCTAGCGCCTCGTGATGAGCAAGCTGGAGCAGTCAGCCTTGATCGCCTCACCGGACGCGTGCGCGGCACTCCTCGACGCGAGCACAGGCGCAGTGGTCTCGTCCGCGAAGAGCTTGTCTGAAGACTTTCAGCCGCTCGAACAGCCGCTCATGCACAGGGCGAAGCAGGAAAGCTGCCTTGCCCACCCAGCCGGCGAGTGTCGAACGGTCGACATTGACGCCCTGGCGGCCGTAGATCTGGGCCTGACGATATAGGGAAGGTGGTCGGCATACTTCGACACCAGAACATGAGCCACCGTGGCCTCTGTAGGAATGTCGCCTTCGACGAGACGTGCCGGTGCTGGCACGCCGGTATGGACTTTTCCCGCAGCAATTGTTCACCTGGCGTCGGGCTGCTCGCCAGCCGATGCGGGAGGCAGAGTTATCGAAAATCCATGTTCGTGCCGGCGGTGGTGACGGCGGCGTCTCCGAAGCCTGAGGCGAAGCATCCGGCACAGCCAAGGAAGCGGGAGCCGGCTGCAGCCTTTGCAAGGCTGATCATTTGACCGTCAGATGATGCGGGGTCGTAGTCCGGCAAGCCCAAGCGTTCGCGCATTTCCCGTACGCGAACGGTCGTCCAGGTCTCGCCGTCGCCGGTCTTACACCGCATCCGATTGAGCGACACGGCGAGTTCTCGATCGGGCCAATGACCAGCGAGTTTGCGAAGTGCGTCAAAGGCGGTAGGTGCCATATCCCCTGGGTATCGGCCCCTCTTTACGCGAGCAACACGAACCTCCGTGTGCCGGCCGCCGGTCCAGTGGATGAGTGGAACCGCCTCATTGGAATTCTTATCGAGATCGCAAACAATCTCTCGGACAACGATGTGAACCAGTCGCTGCTTGGTGCGTGTGTCCGTGGACGGTGCATTCGAAACCCGCGGCAGATCATGCGCAAGTAGCAGAAGCGAGGCCGGCGCCCCAGCCATGACCCGACCAGCGCGGTCTTGTGGGTGGCATAATCATCCATGATGATGTGGACATCGAGACCGGGCGGCATGTTGGCGTCGATCTGCTTGAGGAAGTCCAGAAACTCGGTTGCCCTTGTGCCGCTTGTAGCATTTGCCAATCACAAAGCCGGACGCCACATCGAGCGCCGCGAACAGCGAGGTGGTGCCGTGTCGGACATAGCTATGGGGCCAGCGCTCAGGTATGCCCGGCATCATCGGCAGGACCGGTTGCTCCCGATCGAGTGATTGGATCTGGCTCTTCTCGTCGACGCGCCTCATGCTCGCTGTCTTTGGACCTGATCGGCGCATCACCATACCGGCCCGCGGCACGTCGCGGCCGCACCTCAAGGCCTGACACAAGACACACCGATCACGTGTTCACTCGGCCAGTGTCGTGGCGATGGCGGCATGCAGCAGTAATCCAGCCTGTCCCCGCATCCAACGCCTGTGAGCAACTCGCCGACAAATTGAATCAGCTCAGGTCCCCAAAGCATAGATTTTCAAGATATCCAATTCGCTCGTCGATTGTCGGAAGCGGCACAAAATGTGCCGTTGCAAACAAACGGATCGACGCGAACGGCGAACGTCTTGACTAAAATCGCTTTCAAGTTGGCATAGTCCTTGCACTCTAAGCTTGCACTCTAAGCTTGCACTCTAAGCTTGCACTCTAAGCTTGCACTGTAAGCTTGCACTGTAAATTTCGAGGTTCGCCCAAGAATGGTGCCGCTCAATGTTCGTACTGATGATCTCGCTTGGGGGCCTGACCAACACGTCATCCGCCGAACCAGTTGCTGACGACCGAACGGGTCGAAGAGGATCTACACTGGCGGGGTTGCTCATCGTTTTGATAGGAACAATCACAGAAAGGACGAAGAAATGTTATCTGGTGAGTTTAGCTATGACGAATTTGCTCCGGTTTATGAGAAATATACCGGCATGATAGGTAGAATAGCCGAGGCCGACGAAACTGCCGCCTTTCTGGAGCGATTTTGCGGCGGAAGGAGTGCTCTTGAACTTGGTATTGGCAACGGGCGCGTGGCGGTACCGTTGAGCGAGCGCGGCGTGAAGGTCGAGGGGATCGACAATTCGGACAACATGTTGAAACTTCTCGCCAAGCGTTCGGATCTGATCAAAGCCTGGAAGGGAAACATTGCCGCTTTCAGCTCAGAGCAACACTACCATCTGCTCTATTGTGTTTATAACACGTTCATGGTGCTCGCTACGCGAGAAGAGCAAATCGCTTGCCTCCGATCTGCCGCAGAGGCGCTAGATGCGGAGGGGATTGTTGTGATAGAAGTGCGCGTTCCAGACTTCGATGGTTTTGTCAGGGGTCAGAGAACTACTACTGTGTTTGTTGATCACGAGAATACATTCCTAAATGCGGAAATACACGAGCCACTAAACCAGAACCTGCTTCAAACCTTCCTCTGGTTTTCTGGTACATCGGTCAGACGTATTCCAGAACGCCTTCGTTACGTTTATCATCAGGAGCTCGATACCATGGCCGAATGCGTAGGGCTGGAGCTAGTGGAGCGTTGGGAAGATTGGAAGAGAGGTGCGTTCACCAATGAGTCCAAACGTCATATCTCAGTTTACCGCCGAACCAGACTGTAGTCCGTGACCTTATGGGGTTGTCTTCTGCGACGGCTTGGTGAGGTCAATCATTGGTGCTGTCACATTGATTGAGCGGTAAGGAAAGTGAGGTTGGCAGCGCGCCCATGGCCGTGACTGCCCGACCTACGAGAATCACCGCTATTTACTCTGTAGAGGAAATGCTGCTGAACCCGGAAGGCTTTGTCGTAGAGCGCCGCTGCGCCTTCTCCGTCTGGCTTCTGCGGATACGTTGGGGATCCTCACCGTCAAGATCAACGGGACGAGCGTCAATCCCGACGATGGCGAGATGGAACCTTCAACGGGCGGTCGCCGCCCTGGTCGTCACACGCCAAAACCCTCTTCGACTACTCACCCACGGCTGGATTGAGGGCGCCCGCTCACGAAGGCAGCTGTGGCAAATCGAACTCTCACATGACCAGATCAACACGCTGCGGGCATGGGACCGCTCACACTAAGCGATCAAGGAAGAAGGGATCACGAAAACTTCGCTGATTCCTTCGTCGCAACGCTCTGCTCGATAGGCTGCTTCACACGCCTCGTCATCGGTTGCGCCAACACACCGATCTCGTGCCGGAGCATGTTCGCTCCAAAGCCCCTCATCAATCCGCGCTTCTTGAGCCTTGCATCGGTCGTCGGCGCCGACCAGACGGTGCGAAGGTCTGCCGCAACCAGCCGGTTTTCGGGATCGGCGGCGTCATGTTGCCCGAAAGCCCGGTCGGCGGAGTAGCGGGCAGCTTCCAGATCGCGGCTGAGGGCGCAGGTGGTGTAGCTCGGCGGTACGAAGCCGCTCGCGAGCGCGCCGTTAGTAGCGCTGTAGCGAGTGAGCGGCGTGTCGGTGGTCATCGGCGCTTTCCGGTAGGGTTTGGTTGTTGACGCCAACCCATTTGGAAGGACCACCGATGACCGACGACATGCGGGAGATGATCGGCTTTGCCGCCGAGCGGCTGATGGAATGGAGGTGGGCGCGGCCACTGGCGCCGCCTATGGCGAGAAGAACCCGCTGCGGCTGGCGCAGCGCAATGGCTACCGCGACCGGAACTGGGAGACGCGGGCCGGCACGGTCGAGCTGCGCATCCCGAAGCTCAGGAAGGGAAACTACTTTCCGGGTTTCCTCGAACCGCGCCGCATGGCCGAGAAGGCGCTGACCGCCGTTATCCAGGACGCTTATGTACAAGGCATCTCGACCCGGTCGGTTGACGACCTGGTCAATGCCATGGGGATGAGCGGCATCTCCAAGAGCCAGGTCTCGCGGCTGTGCGAGGAGATCGATGGCAAGGGCAAGGCCTTCCTCGAGCGGCCGATCGAGGGCGATTGGCCATACCTGTGGATCGACGCCACTTACCTGAAGGTGCGCCGCGGTGGCCGAATCGTCTCGGTCGCCGTTATCATCGCCGTCGGCGTCAACGCGGACGGCCGGCGCGAGGTACTGGGCATGGAGATTGGCACCTCGGAGGCCGAGCCGATCTGGACGGAGTTCCTGCGCAAGCTGACACGTCGCGGCCTGCGCGGCGTCAAGCTCGTCGTCTCCGATGCGCACGAAGGCCTCAAGGCCGCCGTGACCAAGGTGCTGTGCGCGACATGGCAGCGCTGCCGCGTCCACTTCATGAGGAACGTGCTGGCCCATGCCGGCAAGAGCGGCCGCAGGGTCGTCTCAGCCTTCATCGCCACCGCGTTTGCCCAAGAGACCTCGGAAGCCGCCAGCCCCCAATGGCGCGCCGTCGCCGACCAGATCCGGCCGAAGGTGCCGAAGCTGGCGACAATCATGGACGACGCCGAGCCCGACGCTGGCCTACATGACCTTCCCCAAGCAACATCGCGCCAAGCTCCACTCGACGGATGACATCGACAAGCCTGATTTCGACTTTTTCGATTCCTGTTGCGTTTCTTTGTTCGGCTCAGGTGAGCCTGTTTCTTCGTCCCGGCCC
>NZ_JAMYLP010000135.1:0-10514 GCF_040318085.1 Mesorhizobium sp. M1322 | reverse complement strand
CATTAATAATCCTTTTTTTCTTAGCGCCCCGCGGTGCCTGCCTACTCGACGGCGTATATTAGCTTCAAATCACATACCAACACCCCTCTGATAGATTCGTTGATCACCAGCAGGATCGCCTCACGGAAGCGGAATTTTACTTAGGATAACCACGATGTCGTTTAGTAACATTCCATTTTACTATCGTATACATTAACCACGGCATTCAGATAAATTGTACATTTTTTTCGGAGTGGTCTTTCACATTCTTATATGTGATCCGTCTTCGAGAATGATTTCCTGTCGAGTATTTTGTCTTTCAATAAGATTGTAGACGGTGTCGATACCGGTATTTCGCGAAGATGCCTTGGCGATGCTGACCTGCTGAAGTGGCGCCACAAAAGTCTGATTTTAACTGCCAGAAACTATGGTCTATGAATAGAACGGCAGCCATAATAGCCTTTCTGTACAATATACACTTACCTGCAGGCAAATCTGACTGCGTTAAGCCAGGTGCTGAGCCAAGCCATGTTCTCTGGCGTCGCAACCCAATTTTCTGTGGACACAGTGGGCAGGTGCTCGCTTACAACGATGTCATCCGCCGACGACATTGCCGGCATCGGAGATGGTCGAGCTAAGTTACCTGCTGGTCGCAGACAGATTCTACCAGGGCGGAAGTGACTGAGATGCGGTTCAACCAGCGTACTGAAGCACCGGCCCACGGTCGGGACGATGCTCAGGCCGGCAAAGCACCGACCCAGACCGAGGTCTGACAGCGGACGATTATCGAAGCGCAGTCTTTGGTTGCCCCGCCCGCCGGCGAACGCGCCCGCAGGATTTTTTCCTAAATTCGACGCGCAAATGATCCCGCCACGCCCTTCACCACGCAGGAGGATATGCGCGTCGAGGAAGCCCGCCATCCGGCCTCGGCATCACACCTGTGCAGGCCTTGGGCGTGGATTGCCTCGCCAAGCCGGAGACTTAGCTGCCTGATGTCGCAACACCTTGATCCAAATGCGGTTTGCCTCATGCAAACAGACGAGGACAGTAGGCAAGCCTGCCCGTACCGTGACTTGGCATCCATACACGCAGAAGAAGCGAAACCAAGGTCATGAAGGCAGAGTCAAAAGCCGGCCACTTCCCGCGATTCGGGGACGGCACATGGTCGGGAGAGGCAGGATGAACCCGCATGTCGTGTGTGTGGGAGGCGAGGATCACGCCTTAAGAATTCCGTTCCTGATGTCGCTTCGCGAAAGGGGTTTTCGGGTCACTGCAGTCTCGAGTGGCGGTGAAGCCGCGTTTTTGCGGCATGGCATTCCGCATCGCCGCTATGGTTTCGACCGATTTGCCAGCGGCGGCAGCGGGGAATGGGGCGCCATCAGAACGATTCGAAAATTAATGTCGGAACTGCAACCAGATGTTGTCCAAAGTTTCGACACCAAACCGAACCTGCTGACGCCACTTGCGGTGCGCGGGAAGACCCCCGTCATCCGCACGATCAATGGTCTGGGCTGGACATTCTCGTCGCTGGAGCCACGGGCTCTGGCCCTGCGTCCAGTCTTTTGCGGACTGCAATGGCTTTCGTCCTTCTGGACGGCTGCGACGGTCTTCCAAAATCGGGACGATCAGGCTTTCTTTGAACGCTATCGACTGATCCGACGCGGCAGCGGGCGGCTGATCCGCAGTTCTGGAATCGACGTCGATGCGTTCGCCATGGCAAGGCATCTTGCCCCGTCAGCGGCGAAAATGCGTGAAGAGCTTGGGCTCCAGTCCGCCGAAGTCGTAATTTTTGTCGGTCGGTTGACCCGCCAGAAGGGTATCCCGACACTTCTCAAAGCGGTCCCACGCGTCCTATCTAAGAGGCCTGATGCGCGCTTCGTGCTTGTCGGTCCATGGGAATCCGAAGGGCCATTTGCCGTCGACAAATCGGACATCGATCGATATGCCCCCCATGTCATTGCCTTGGGTCCGCGACGCGATGTTCCAGCCCTTCTTGGCATGGCCGATTTGTTCGCCTTTCCGACACAATATCGGGAAGGGATCCCGCGCGTCCTGCTGGAGGCAGGACTGGCGGCATTGCCTATCGTCGCCTCAAGGATGCCAGGCTGCAATGACGTGGTTGAAGAGGGATGGAACGGCTATCTCGTCTCACCGCACGATGCTGATGGCCTTGCGTCTCGAATAATAGACATCCTGTCCGACCGTGGTCGCGGAGAGATCATGGGCGGTCGTTCTGTCGAACTCGTCCGGGAGCAGTTCGCGCTGCCGTGGGTGGTCGACCAGTATTGCGATCTCTACAAAAGCGTCCTTCGCGTCGAATCCCACGGCGGTCTTGCTCGACCGGCGTCCCCGATCTTGCTTGAAGGGGATGCCGCAAGCCGCGGATTGGGTGGAGCACGCCGATGATCCGGGATGCGTTGCTGGCCAGCGGCATTGCGATGGGCTATGCGACGCAGTTCGGTGTTCCGGGATTGCCCTTCGGATATACCGAATTGTTCTTATCGCTTTGGATCATGCTGTCGATCGGGCGAGTAATCGCCGGTGGTCGCTTGGAGGCCACGCCGGCCCTATTCCGTCTTGCGACCTTCTGGCTGATCATGACGCTCACCCTGGCGGTCGGTGCGATTGTCGGCTTACTGACCACGGCGGTTCTGGACCTCTCGGCGCCGATTCACGACATAATGGCATACATGCTGCTGGCCAGCGTCACCTGCCTGGCTGCCGCAGAGCCCGACGCCGATCGCCACCTGCGCCGCACTGCCTGGTGGGTGATCTGGATAGCAAATGCATGCTTTACCTTTCAGCTGGCACTTGCGTGGGGTTGGATCCATCAACCCGGTGTCAATCCCTGGTTCTGGGATCGCTTCATGGGCTGGTCCGAGAATCCGAACCAAATTGCTATCTATTGCGCAATTTTTGGTCCGCTGGCTTTGCATCTTGCTACGACCACAAGCAGTCCATGGGGGAGGGTGATCGGGTTCAGCAGCCTTGTTCTGACCGTCTATGTCGGTAGGCTGACAAAGAGTGATGCCTATCTTCTTACAGGCGTCGTGAGCTGCCTGGTATTTCTAGGACTGCGGGTTCGGACATGGCTTACGACCGGTGACAAGGGCAGCGTTTCGCGGCAAGTCGCCGTCCTCCTGATGGTCGGCTTCCTCCCCTTGGCGATGTCGATGACGCCCTACGTTCTCAGGGACATAAGCAGCGCCGAAAATTTCGCCAAGAGCCTCAGCAAGGGGAGGGGCGGCGAGGAGACCGACTCAACCGTTACACTTCGCGTCAGGCTCTGGGGTAATGCAGTCTACAAGGGCGTGACGTCAGCGTCTCTTGGCCTTGGTCCTGGCCCGCATGTGGACCGCCCCTCGGTCGAATATCGGCAGTTTCTGCCCGAACCTTTCGAGGCTCACAACACGATCCTCGATCTGTACACGCAAGGTGGTCTGGTTGCGGTCCTGGCCCTGCTTTGGATCGTCGGCTCGGCGGCCATGTCAGCATGGCGTGCGAAGCTCGATGCCCTTTTTGCGCTGGTGGTGGCGATCATGATTTACGGGTTTCCGCACCTGATCATCCGCCACCCGATCGTTTGGTTTGCGCTGACCCTCTGCCTTGTTGCGGGAACGCCGCGAGTACTTTCGGCTACTTCCATCAAAACTTCCAGGGACTTGGGGTGACGGGATGTGTGGGGTTGCCGGAATTCTTCTTGCAAACGATGCGGCTAGTGCGAAGCCGCTGAGGGCAATAGCGCAAATGACGACAGCCCTTCGTCACCGTGGGCCTGATGGCGACGGCTTCTGGGCAGATCGTGAAGCCGGCGTTGCCTTCGGCCACAGGCGTTTGGCCATCGTCGACTTGTCGGAGGCGGGACACCAGCCGATGCATTCGGCTACTGGCCGATATACCATCACCTTTAACGGCGAAATATACAATTTCCAGGATCTGCGCCGCGAACTTGAAGGCGCGGGCCATCGTTTCCGCGGCACCTGCGATACCGAAGTCATGCTGTGCGCGATCGAGAGTTGGGGGCTCAATACCGCGCTCACTCGCTTCGCCGGCATGTTCGCTTTTGGATTGTGGGATATGAAGACGAGGACCCTTCATCTCGCCCGCGATCGAATGGGCAAAAAGCCGCTTTACGTCGCTTCAACACGCGATGCGCTCGTTTTTGCCTCCGAGTTGAAGGCGATCAACTGCTTTCCAGGTTTCTGTCAGGAACTCGATATCGATGCCGCCACGTCTATGCTGTCGAGGGGATGGGTACCGGATAACAAGTGCATCTGGCGAGGCGTCTTCAAGCTTCCGCCCGGCTCAGTCCTGTCGGTGACGGCCGCAGATTTCGCGGAGGCCCGCAGTGTCGCGTCGCTTTCGCATCGTATCCGATACTGGTGGTCGCTGGCCGAAGTCGCCGCGAAAGGTCGGCAGGAACCAATTGTCGGCACTGACGAAGAACTGACGGATGAGCTCGACGGCCTGCTACGACTTGCGGTCCGGGAACGCATGAACGTTGATGTGCCGCTGGGCGGCTTTCTATCCGGTGGTGTCGACAGCTCCGCCGTTGTAGCCCTGATGCAGGCTCAATCCACAAAACCGGTGCGCACGTTCACGGTCGCTTTCGGAGAGGGCGGGTTTGATGAGGCTCCCCATGCTGCGGAGGTTGCCCGACATTTGGGCACCGACCATACCGAACTTCACCTTTCTTGCGCAACCGCGCGCGAGGTCATTCCAGAACTGCCGCAGACCTGGGACGAGCCGTTCGCAGACGAATCGCAGATACCAACTCTGCTCGTGGCGAGGCTCGCTCGCCAGCACGTTACGGTGGCTCTGACGGGCGACGGTGGTGACGAATGCTTCGCCGGCTACGCTCGCCATCTCATGGCAGCCCGAGCGAGACGACAGCATAGGCTGCCGTCACCGCTGCGTCAGACGCTTGCGGCCGGTGTCGGATTGCTGGCTCGTGCAGCCCGTCACGATCTCGTCAGCAAGCTGCCGCTTTCGACGCATGCGCGGCACGCGCTGCGGAGCGACCGGTTGGATCGCTTGGCTCGGCTGCTCGCAGCGGCAGATGAGGACGAATTGTATCAGCGGCTTAGGGGATCATCGACCGAGAACCTCACCCAGCATGAGCTGCCCTTATCAGTTCACGGCGCACCGCCGCTTGATGGCCTGCTGTCCCGTCTCTTGTACGACGACATGGTCGGCTATCTGCCCGGCGACATACTGGTGAAGCTGGACCGCGCCAGCATGGCCGCGAGTCTCGAGGGGCGATGCCCGCTTCTCGACCATCGGGTTGTCGACTTCGCCTGGCGGCTGCCGGCGGACGCAATGGTTCGCCACGGCAGAGGCAAGTGGATCCTTCGTCAATTGCTGCATCGCTATGTTCCCAAGCGGCTGACCGATCGGCCGAAGCAGGGCTTCGACGTCCCTATAGCAGTCTGGCTGAGAGGGCCGCTGCGCATCTGGGCCAGCGATCTGCTCGCCGATATGCGCCTCTCCGGAGACGGGATCTTCGACTTTGCAAAGGTCCAGACGTGCTGGCGAGATCACATGGATGGAAGGCAGGATCATTCTCGTGATTTGTGGGCGGCGTTGATGTTCCAGGCCTGGCGCAACGAGGCCCGTCGGCCACCGGCGCCGGCAACGGACCTGTATCGCGTACTCGAACTGGCAGGAGTGTAAAATGGAAGGTTCCATAGTCAGCCGCAAGCAACTTCCGCGCGCCACTGAGATGCACGTAACCGCGCACGAGACCAAGCCGCGCATGAGGCGGCCGCTGCGCGAGCAGATGGACGCGCAGAGCTCCATTCATCAACTCCTCATTACCATCGCGAGGAGAAAACGATTCCTGCTCGCCGTGGTGGTTCTGGGCGGTGTTTTGGCCGGGCTTGCGGGTTTGGCTGTCCCTGTCCGTTACGAGGCGAGTACGCAAGTTATCCTCGATGCTCCAAGCAGGAATGGGCCCCCCGGCGCGGAACCTGCTCCGGCAATGCTGGATGCCAGCATTGACGACAATATAACCATGCTCTTGTCGCAAGGAAATCTGCGTCGCGTGATGGCAGAGCTGCGCAAGACGGAGGCCGGCGGCACTGCTGGACAAGGTGATGCCGGAACTGGAAGTTCTCGTCCCGACCCTGCTCGCGGCGGCCGGTCGATTTTGCGCTCATTTGCAGACGGCCTGCGGGCAGGAATTTGGCCGCAGAGCAAGCCGGAAGCTGCGGATGCGGCTGAACTAAAGGCGTTGCGAAAGGGCATGAGGGTTGGGCAGGAATTGCGATCGAGAGTCATCAGCATAGGCTTTACCGATCCCGATCCGGCGCGAGCCGCCATGGTGGCTAATACGTTCGCCCGATTGTATATCGACGATCTCGCGAAGAGACGCCAAGCAGCGGACAGACTGGAACTCACCTCGATAGTCGCTGCCCTGCCGGGCATACGACGCGATCTGGCAGAAGCGACCGATCGTCTGGAAAAGTATCGGCTGAGCCATGGTGCAGTCGACCAAGGTGCTGCGGACAACGCCGCCAAGGAGACGGCTGAACTCAGCCAGCAGATTTCCTTGTCGAAAGCGGATCTCTCCGCCACGGAATCTCGCCTTCAACATATTCAGGAGCTGCGAAAGGAGGGGGCATCGGTCGCCTCGCTCGCGCAAGCTATCGGATCACCGGCGCTGGCCGACCTGGCGGCTCGCCAGGCCAATGACACGGCAGATAAAAATCTGAGCGATGCGATCAACCGCGAGATCGAACAAGACACCGCTCGTCTCGCTGCCGAGGCCAGCATCTACCGGGCCCAGATTGCAGCTCTGGAAAGTCGCAAGAATGTGCTCGACGCGGTTGTGGCCGATACGGCCGGCCGGCTGTCCGGGCTGCGTGCACTGGAGCCGCAGGTCAATATCTTGACGGAACGATACAACCAGCTTCTGTCCCAACAACAGGACTTGATACGGCGCATCGCAACTCCCTCGGCCGGAGTGTCGGTCCTTTCGGCGGCATGGCCGCCGACGGTTCCTAAGACCCTGTCGCCGATTTTCCTTATTCCACCCGGTATGGTTGTGTTTGGGCTTCTTGGCGGGGTCTTCGTTGTCGTTCGCAGCCGCCTCGATCAGACTTTGCGGGGCGAGGCCGAAGCTGAAGCAGCGCTTGGGGTTCCGTGCTTGGGGCTGATACCACAAGCGGCCACAATGCACGCCAAACGGCTGAAGCAGCTGGTTTTAGCCCAGCAGAGGTCCAGATACAGCCGCGCCGTGACATCCCTGCTTGTCGCCGCAGCACCCAAGCAAGCGAGAGATCGCTCGTCGCACATCATTCTCGTAACGTCCAGCGTCCAGGATGATGGCAAGACCGAGCTTGCATGGAGCCTGGCCTTGGCAGCCACCCGACTGGGGGGCCGAGTGCTTTTCCTCGATCTTGACCGCACGGGCGCCCGCCTCACGAACGAATTCCTGGATGAATTCACGGCGCTCAAGCCACACAACTTTTTCGGAGACTATGTGAGCGAACGCTGTGCCTTGCACGATGCAATCGCGGGAATGCCTGAAATCGGAATCGACTTCATGGCTCTCGCACCGTCTGAGGATCTGCTGGCGTTGCTGTCCACGGTCGACAGTTCCCTGTTCACGGATGAGCTGCACTCGAGCTACAGCATCGTCATCATAAATGGACCGCTGGGACTTGGGGGGCCGGAGGCCGGGCTTCTGACGGGCTGGGCTGATGCGGTTCTTTTCGCGGTTCGCTGGGGCAGGACGCGACGCAGCATCGCACGCGGTGTTTTGGAAACGCTTGAGAGCGATGCGTCAGTTACGGTCCCTGTGGGGAGCGTTCTCACGCAGGTTAATCTCAAGAAGCACGCCGGCTACCAGTTCGGGGACAGCGCTGACCTTTTGCTCGAGGAAACATCATGAGCGTCACAAGCGGACTTCGAAGCAACGATGGTCGCGGAAATCGCGCGGGTATCGCCACGATCGGATTGGACCCATGATCATTGAACTCTTCGGACCGCCTGGATCCGGCAAGAGGACCTTTGCTCACGCCCTTGCCCGGCGCCTGCGGGAGGAGGGGTACCACGCAAAGGTTGCCCTCAGTCACCGGCCTCGCCAGAGGGGATCGAGCGTCGATCTCGGGATCTTCCTGGCTATTTTCAGGATCATATCGGCAATATTTTCAACATTAAAAATCCTGCTTTCTCCGAGAGGCAGGATCAAGGATCTTTCAACGTCCCTTTCCATGATAAGAGTGATGCCGCCAGACAAAAGAATATGGCGGGCCCGGCTCTGGCAGCACATATTGAAGCTTTCGCGCCGCTGGGATGAGGCGAAGCAATCCAGAGATGTCGTCATATTCGATCAGGGCTATGTCCAGGCGATTGCGTCGCTGGCAATGTTCAGTGGGACCGCAGACAAGGTCGCGCTCGCAAAGGCGCTCAGCCTCGCGCCCGCAGCTGATTTCACGCTCAGAGTTGTTGCACCACGTGCGATCGTGGAGACGCGTTTGCAGCAGCGGATGGAGCATGAAGCGCCTGCGGAGCGAATTTTCGAGGCAGATTTCGACACAAACATGCGCACTTTCGGGGTATTTCAAAGCATAAATGACATTCTCGTCGGGTCTGACCGAAAAATCATTCCGATCCACACTCTCAACGATCAGTCCTCGTTAGAAGGCATTCAGTGTGTTGAGCGGAAAATAATCTCGAAAATTTTGCAAGCCGGCGGTGGACCTGCGGCCAAAGGCAGCCAAGGCTATGAGATACTCGACGCTGACCACCACTGTAATGAGATGAAGACCGCACGAACTTCTGCGGCCTCTCTTGCCGCGGGGGATATAGTTTTGTCCCATAACGAAGACATGCGTCGGAGTCTCGGCTACGCCAGCATCTTCGCTCTTTTGATCTATATCGGTGGTGCGGGGTTGACCAGCTTGGCGCAGTTGTTGATAGCGCGCCTCGTCGGTTCCACCAGCTATGGCATCTATTCCTATGTCCTGGCCTGGACCTCCGTGCTTGGCTATCTTGCAACGCTTGGTTTCAATGTCTCCCTACTGCGCTTCGTATCCGCCTACAGGGCAAACGGGCGGCTTGACTTGGCACATGGTGTCGTCAGGTTTGCTCTGCAAAGATCGCTGGCGGCGGCGACACTGTTCGGCATGATCGGCGCCGCTCTGATCTATTTCTTTTCAGATCCTTCTCACAAGGAACTTGAAATCAGCCAGCTCCTTGGCATGGCAGCAGTGCCTTTGGTCACCGCCTCCGCGTTGGGTGCAGCACTTATTCGTGCCTTCGGCGGCGGTGTCTCAGCCCTCCTGCCGGAACGCATCGTACGCGACGGCCTGTTGTTGATGTTGCTGGGAGTCGCGGCCTTTTCCGGATCATGGACCCTCAACGCACCCCTGGTGATGCAAGCGGTGCTGGCAAGTTCGGGCATCACGGTCGGACTGGTGTTCATCATGGCGACAAGGTTTCAGCCGCCCGGCTTGCGGCAGACTCAGCCCAGCGACGCGTCGCATGAGTGGTGGGCGGCGGTTCCGCCAATCATGCTTATGGCCGGGCTCGATGTTTTCATCAGTCGGGCCGGGGTCATGGTTCTGGGCTGGACAGGTCATATTCGAGACGCGGGAATCTTCGCCTTGGGACTGAATGTCGCGTTGCTTGTGAGCCTTGCCCTCGTTGCCGTCGGCGTGATGTTTTCGCCAGCAGCGGCTGCCCTTCATACCCGAGGCGATCGGAAGGGTCTGCAGCAGCTATTTTCGCGAGCCGCCATACTTTCCTCTGCCGGCGCCATAGCGATGGCCGTCCCGTTGGTTGTGATTGTTAGACCTCTCATGAACTGGTTCGGTGAGGATTTCAGCACAGGGGCACCTATCGCGCGGGTACTGATGCTCGGATATGTCTTTGTGGCGCTGTGCGGACCCCAGCTGAATCTTTTGACGATGACGGGAAACGAATGGGCAGCAGCAGCCGCCATGATCGTTGGCGCTGTCGCTGGCATCATAGGCTGTGCGGCAGGAATCGAGCTTTACGGTCCGCTGGGTGCGGCAGTAGGCCTGGCGCTTGCATTGGCCGTTTGGAACGTGGCGATGGCGATCTATATCAGAAAACGACTGAAGATCATGCCGGCGCTGATCTTTGCGTTAACGTCTTTCAGAACAGGCGCAGTCGAAAGCCGGCACCGGCAACGGTATTGGTTCATGCGCTGATCGCGCGAGAGTATCGCCACCAAGGGGTTCGACCCCATGATCATTGAGATCTTCGGACCGCCCGGATCTGGCAAGACAACGTTTGCTCACGCGCTTGCCCGGCGACTGTGCGGGGATGGATACCACGCCAAGGTTGTCCTCAGTTACCAGCCTAGCACCAGGGGAGGGAGGTTCGATTTGGGAATCTTCCTGTTCATTTCCAGAATTATGGCTGCGATATTTTCAGCTTCAAAAATATTGCTTTCTCGGAGAGGCAGAATATATTGTAAGCGATGTCCCGACGGCACCTTTCGGTGATCGGCGTGAAGGACGATGTTCGGAGCCTTTGAGGGCTTCGACACATGACGATTTCAG
>NZ_JAMYLP010000134.1:0-10535 GCF_040318085.1 Mesorhizobium sp. M1322 | reverse complement strand
AGGGGTGTACGGGCTTCCGCCGCAGCGGGTGATCCGGTCATGACCCGGGTCACCCGCCAACCCGATTGTGCATGATTCGAGAGACACAAGGGGTGCTGGAAGAAACTCGGCGCTGGCGCCAAGCTGGACACCCCCTCATCCGTCGCCTTCGGCGACACCTTCTCCCACGGGGAGCCGCGTTCAGCTCACTCTTCGACCGGCAGGCCGGTCGCCGAGGCGATCTGGCTTGCGGCATCGTCGAGCGCCGCCTTGGCGTCGGGGTAGCCACCGCCCAGATATTTGGTCTGGACCGCGCGGACGATGATTTCCGCGTCGCTCTGGAACGGGGTGCCGCGGCTGGGGACGACCTTGGGCAAGGTGCCGAGGATATCCTTCCACACCGCCTGGCCACCCCAATAGGGCTGGCCTTCGGAGACATAGGGGTCATCGAGCGCCGAGATCAGCGACGGCACCAGGCCAAAACCCTTCAGCATCGCTATCTGGCCCTCATTGGTCGCAAGCGAGTATTTCAGGTAGGCGTAGGCGGCCTCCTGTTGTTGGAGACCGAGGTGATGGCGAGCGACGAACCGCCGAGATTGGCGGCGCGCGGGCCGTCGGCAGTGAGGCTCGGCATCAGGTAGACGCCCCATTTGCCGCTGCCGTCGGGCGACTCGGTGCGTATCGTGCCCTCGTACCAGCCGCCATACATCTGGGTGGCTACGGTGCCGGCGGTGTTGTTGGTGATCTTGGTGCTCCAGTCGGCCGAGGTGATGATGCCGGCGTCCTTCATCTCCTTGATCTTGGTCATCGACGCCACACAGGCCGGCTGATTGATGGTGATCGACTGCCCGTCGGCGGTGAAATAGGCGCAGCCCTGCTCGTTGGCGATCATGCGGAAGAATTCGGAGTCGCCGTTGAAATCGGCGTTGGTCATCGTCACGCCGGGATTGGCGGCCTGGATTTTCTTGCCGGCGGCAATAAAATCGTCCCAGGTCTTGATCGAGGCGGGATCGACGCCGGCCTTCTCATAGAAGTCGCGGCGGTAGTACATCGCCACCGGGCCCGAATCCCACGGCATCGCATAGGCCTTGTCTTCCACTTCGAGCTCGGTGCGCTTGAAATCGGGGAATTTTGCCTGGTCCTCGGCCGTGTAGCCCAGCGTATGGAGGTCGACGAAGCAGTCCGGGAACTGGCTCCAGTAGTTCTCGGCCTCACCGTTCTCGATCGTCACGATATCCGGCAGTCCCTCGCCGCCGGCGGCGCAGCCGGCGATCGACTTGTCGTAGGTCGGCTGGTTGCCGAGATCCTGGACCGTGACCTTGATGTCGGGGAATTGCTTGTTGAAGCCTTCTATGGTGGCCTTCAGCGATGAAGCGGCGACGTTCCAGCTCCAGATCGTGATTTCGCCGGATTGCGCAAAGGCCGGGGCAGAGCCCAGGGCAAGCGCGAGCGCGGCGCAGGTCAGTATGGTGCGCATTGAAATCCTCCCATTTCATTTGCTCTCTCATCGCGAGCGTGCCTAGACTAGGCACTGGGGGAGGCTTGTCCGCGACAAAAGGAATAAAAAATTGGCGGAAAGTAAGATGCCGGAAAGGCCGTTTTATCAGCTTGGCGCCAGCAGCGTGGAGGGTCTGCCGCTGCTGCTGCAGATGTTTCACACTCAGCCTCTGGTGATGCTCAAGCCGCACTGGCATGCCCAGGTCGAGGTGAATTTCATCGTTCGCGGCGCCGTGCACTACCGAATGGATGAGCACGAGATATCGCTTTCGGCCGGCGACATGTGCCTGTTCTGGGGCGGCCTGCCGCACCAGATGGACGATGCGTCGGACGACGCCGTCTATGCCGGCGCGCATCTGCCGCTGGTGCACTTCTTCCGGCTGCATCTTCCCGCCGACGTCCGCAACCGGCTGATGACGGGTGCGACATTGGTGACCGGTGCCACCGACCGATCGGACGACCACAATTTCGAGCGCTGGAACCGCTATGTCCGGTCGGGCGATCCGGGCAAAGCCGAGCACGCCGTTAACGAGCTGTTGCTGCGGCTGGAGCGGGTGCGCTTCGAGCCTTACCGGCTGGTACCCGAAACCCCGATCGAGCAGGAAGCAGGCAGTCCCTTCGATCAGCAATCCCTGCGCAATGTCGGGCGCATGTGCGACTTCATCGCGGAGAATTTCCTCTACGACGTCGACTGCGTGGACATCGCGGCGGCGGCCGACATCCACCCCAAATACGCCATGAGCATCTTTAAGAAATCGACCGGCATGACTCTCAACGAATATGTCAACCTGTTGCGGCTCAGCTACGCGCAGGCGCTGCTGATGCACCAGGACGCCAACGTGCTGCGCGTCGCCATGGACTCCGGCTTCGGCTCGCTCAGCGCCTTCAACAAATCGTTCCGCAAGCTGGCCGGCATGTCGCCGTCGGATTTCCGCAGAGGCGCTGGCGCCAGGTAGTTCCCAGCCAGGTCGGCTCGGCACCAAAACGGCCACGGTTAGTGGCCAATTGAGCGCCCACAAAAAGACGCACCACCGGCCCGAAGCCGGTGGTGCTCTCTGGACAGTCTGTAGGGGCAGGACCGTTCCAGGGATCCCTAGGGATCGGGCTTAAATGTCGGCTTTTCCTTGACCCGTGGCATCGGCCGAACAGATGAAGGAGCCTGCCAACTGGCTAAGAATCTCGACAGTGTGATGCGCCGCCGAGCAGCGCATGATTTGCAATACTATTCGGCTGCGTCAGGAATTTCGCCGGATGTGTCGTCGGAAGTCTCTGCCGGATCGGCCTTTCTTGCCAGGAACTTGTCCAAGGCTGCCTGCAAGGACAAGGTGGCCTGCGCTGAGGCCGGCGTCGTTGAAACGACAGCCATTGCATGAGCAATTCCGGTCGTGGACTTATCCTTGGCCGCCGCAGACGTTGCGGCTCCGTGTCCCTGCGATCCGGCCGCGGCCGAGTTGCCGCCATTGCCGTTGCTTGCGCCGTTACCCTTGCCATTGCCATTGCCGCCGGGTCCGGCGAGGACTGGAGACGCGACAAGGGCGAGAGCGGCGACCGTTGCGAACAGACTGGTTCGAGTTTTCATAATTCCTCCTTCGAGCCGCCCTCCCGCCAGGATGGTTCCGGACTATGAATATGATGACTCTCTAATACATTGGTCCACTACTTAGCCAGTTTCGTTTAAATGCACCTGTCCGCAAGGGACCTTGGTCCGAATTTGAAAAGCAAAGGTCTTAACTCTGTCGGGGGCGTATTCCGAGCGGCGAACAAAGCGCGGCAAAGGCTGGTGCAGATATAAAGGTTAGACCATCCTGGATCCTTGCTCATGCTGCCAATACTAAACTAAAAGCAACGGCTGGTCGGCGGGCGAGCCGGTATCGAAGCTTAGATCGCGGGCATCGGGAGCAAAGAGACGTGCGCGTCCGAACCGTGGTTTGTAGTGACAAAGCAGGGTAGATACGGCGCGAAACACGGGAATCCCGATTTCCGCGCGGGTCATTTCGGCAAACCACAAATCGATTCCTCTATGCGCCAAGGCGTTGAGCACGTCCGATAGGTCACGTTCAACCGCTGGATGAGGTAGACTTGGCGAGACGTGTTGGATCAGGGCCATATTCAGAGGTGGCGTTTTCATAGAGGCTTTCTCTCGCCATCGCGACCAAGCGCCAGTTTCGTCGCCAAGCGCTCGTGAAGCCCCGAGCGAAATCTCCATTTGAAGCATCTCTGTCAAGGCAGCTGTCGCAGCGGACTGTAGGTTTTTGCCAGCAGCAAAGCCTAGCGAGACGTCTTTGCCTTCCGGTTCAGCAGAAGCGGCGGCAATCACCGGGATGTCGATGTCCGAGGTAATGTCGAAGAGCCAGGTTCGACGCTCGCGATCCCACAGCCAATCAACAAGAACATCGATGCCCGAGAGGAAGGACGGATCAATTATTTGGCGCTGCCTTCTGCCATACCACCAGCGACCTGTCGCATCCCTCTCGACTAGCTCCAAGATAGCCGCCAGTTTCGCGGCGTCCGCACTAGGACCTGCAGCGCACCCACTGCTATCGCCGATGGCGACCGCGCCCTCCTCGCCGGCCTCTTTCCGTCCTATGAAAGCAAAGTCTGCTGGTATGAACGCCCCATCCCCCCCAAATGCATCTTCAACCTTCAGCCAGTCCAGCGCGGCAGATTCATCCCTGATCGGCGGTCGCCAATCAAAGCCAACATTTTCTTTGTTCCATACACCGCGGGCGACGATCTGATGGGAACTGAAGCCGTTCAGCCTTTCAGGAGCGATTGCCGCTGACCCGATCTCGTCGACTGTAGCGGTGATCAACGGCTCATCACCCCATGAGCAGCAACTGAAGAGTTCGGCTGCCTCGCCAAGGCAACTCGCCCGGCAGTCGTCCATGCTCAATCCTCGGCCGCTCGCCAGCCTGCCAGTTTCGGGCATTGCTGAGCGCGGCGTTACCGGCATTTGCAACAAAGCATTCTTAGGGATCGCGATAGCGAAGTGAGCCGGAACATCCGTCACAGGCAGGTTAATGACGTCGAACAGCTCGCCGACTCTGGCGAGCTCGCCACACCCATCTATGAAAGCAATTGCCATCGGTTCGTTGTATCGTCGACTAAGCCCGCATTGGAGAGCAGAATAGCACATTCGACAGGGCATCAGCGGCGACTATGCAAGCGAGATCGGAGCGAGCGACCCTTAAATCAATCCTGTTTGCGGATCTGGCTCAATATAGCCAGCTAACCGCCGCCGACGAACTTGGAACACTGGATCTCGTTTCGCAGTGTTTCCAACTCTTCCAAACCCATTGCGAGGAATTCGGCGCCGAGTTCATTAAGACGACGGGCGACGGGGTCCTGATACTGTTCGACGGTGTATCGAACGCCATCGACTACGCCATTTTCATGCAGGGTAGCCTAGCTGACCTCCTAGACAGGAGAGCGTTTTACAGTCGGTTCCGGATCGGATTGCATATTGGAGAGGTTCATCGCCGTGAGGGCGACGTGTTTGGCCATGCGATAAACGTGGCTGCTCGGGTGCAGGCTATGGCCGAGCTAGGCGGTGTGTGTGTGACGCAAGACGTCTATTGGGCGGCCCGCAACACCGGGCGGTGGCGGTTTCGGTTCGCCGGGCGGCCCGCTTTGAAGAACATGCCTGAGCCGCTGACGCTCTACAACGTGGTTGCCTCCAACCTTGCTGATGTCCCGGACAACGGCCATCAGCGACTGATTTCGGTCATCGATGGGC
The DNA here is from genome assembly GCF_040318085.1 of Mesorhizobium sp. M1322. NCBI lineage: Bacteria > Pseudomonadati > Pseudomonadota > Alphaproteobacteria > Hyphomicrobiales > Phyllobacteriaceae > Mesorhizobium > Mesorhizobium sp. M1322. Next base: position 5,323 of record NZ_JAMYLP010000134.1, on the reverse strand, counting down.
TTGGCCTTTACAGGGAAGATGGCGAAGCAATCGCATTGCGTTCTCCGAAAGCGCAGGCACTGATTGGATACCTCGCACTGTCCCGCAATTTTCAGGAGGTGCATGACCGGCTGGCTACCTTGATCTGGCCAGAACGTGGCCCGGTAGCCGCTCGGCGTGCGATGGCGAACTGCCTACAGATCGCGGACAGATCAATTGCGGGTGGCTCCGCGGCAGGAATTCTCAGACGCGGAAATATTATCGGGTTGAGCCCCTCGCGCATAACCGTCGATGTCGTCCGCATGTTGAACGATCTTGGAGAGGGCAAGATTGACGACCTGCTGCTCAAACGATCGGATTGGTCCGAGGCGATCTTATATGGCTTAGAAGACACCAGCGACCTATTCAGCGCATGGCTGAGTGTGACCAGGCACAACTGGCGTGACCACGCATTGGAGGCCTTAGAGGCCATGCTGGAACGCTTCGAGATATCCGAACCTGCAATGCGCAGGGCAGCAAATGCCCTCTTAGTACTCGAACCTAGCCATGAACGCGCTGCGCGCTGTCTCATCCGCCACCATGCGGAACTGCAGGATGTCGCCGCTGCAATGCGCGTCTATGAAAATCTGCGCGATTTTCTGCGCGAACGATATCAGTTGCTGCCTAGCATGGAAACGACGGCTCTGGCAGAGGCGCTTAAGGGTCCGGGCCCGCAATTGTTGAGCAGAGGGAAACCACCGCGGCCGAGCGGACCTGCGCCAACGCTCGCGGTCGGAAAATTCGAGACGCGAACTAAGAAAATCTCTCTTCTGGTATGGGGATTCCGCTCGGAACTAATCGTCAATTTGTCCAAATTTCGGGAGTTCACAGTCGTCGAGTTGAAGGATGGCGCGATCGAAGGTCCCGACACGGACTATCTACTGACGGCCCAATGCGTGGACCATCAAGATGACATGCAATTGGTCGTATCGGTAAGCGATCCCAACACGAACCAAGTCATTTGGAGTGAGTCTTTTAGGTTTTCGCTCGGCAACTGGCTATCTCTGCAGAAGCAGTTAGTCGGAAAGATCGCTTCAACTCTAGAGGTTTACCTTTCACATGACAGGCTGTCCCGGCAAGTCAGGGGCCTCCCGCAAAACCTCGGTGTTTATGATGCTTGGCTGCGCGGCGAGGATTTACTAACTCGCTGGACACCAGATGCCGACGACGAAGCCGAACGGCTGTTCGAAGGCGCAATCGCTGCCGACCCGAACTTTGCTCCCGCCTATGCCAGTCTGGCCAGCATCCACAATGCACGGCAATTCATCCGTCCGGGAATTGCTGCCGATCCTTCCATAACGAAGCGGACAGCTGAACTGGCCCAGCGCGCTGTGGCCCTCGATCCCCTGGACGCACGCAATCATTTGGTCGTCGCCTGGTCAACAGCCATGACCCGACACTTCGAACAGTCGGAAGTGCACTACGAACTAGCCGCTGAACTCAACCCAAACAGTCCGAAAACTTTGGTCTCGGCCGCTCTAGGTATGGCTTTCATGGGCCGCGTCGATCCTGCCTCGCGCCTGCTGGAGCGTGCAATGGATTTGACATCCATGTTTTTGGACTACCAGTGGTCTCACATCGCGGTAATCCGTTATTTTGCCGGAGATTTCGAAGGCGCTGTAGCGGCGGCCGACCGGTCGAGGAATGCGATCGTTGACACCGCTGGTTGGAAAACTGCCGCCCTGCGCAAGTTAGGCAGAACGGATGAAGCTCGTGCGGCGCTGATGCAATTGCACACGTCTGTTGCTGCGGCATGGGCAGGGCCCAAGCCCCCGACGCCGAAGGAGATCTTGCGCTGGTTTGTAGAAGCCTTCCCCATCAAGCGGGACGAGGATCGGCGAGATCTGGAGCAACTATGCCAGGCAGAATGATCCTCGCAAACGATAGCGCGATCCGCGCTCACGTTTGAGACGGGTCGTTTCGTTTTAGAGACAAGTGAGATTGTTGACTGGCTCAGTGGGCCATGGCGCGATCAATGGCCGGCGGTCCCCAAAAGCAGGTCCCGCCGGCTGATCTAAGGCCGCCTCAACGGCAGCGGGTGAGCAGCATCAATCCGAACAGGAATTTGCAGGCTTGGTCCACTTCTGGCGAGGTACCGGCCCCGTATAGCTCACTAATTGCCTTAACGTGCTCAGACAGGTAGCCAGTATCCAGCGGAGGATCGCCCGGTTCAATCTCCGGCAACACTATATTATGCTTACCGAAAGTGACGCCAGGTTTCTTTCTCCCATCAGGTACGATATCCACCTTACAGTTGCTGCTGTCAATTTGGACGTCTGTTTCCGGATTCCTAGTAAGTTGATATATAATGTAGTTATTACCCGCGTACTGTTGGAGTAAATCCGATTTTTTCTTATCAGGCTTACTGTCGAAATTGGTGAAATCGTTGATCACACCGGTAGCAACATTGATGTATCCTTGTTTGCTCGGTACGTTAGCACTGATATTATTATTGTCGAATATCTTAAGCTTTGCCATTTGCTTCCTCCCCTTGAAAAAATTGGATTTCAAGTAAGTCCGAGAGTTCAAGCCGGCTCGGTCCGTCCCACGCACACTTGAGTATTCCGAACACTGCAAAGAGGATTGCCCGCCATGCATCGCGGCGGCGCCAATACATAAGCATGGCGTTCCCCACCCGCGGTGACAAAACTAACCATGCTAGTCCGCAGGGCGGAGGCCAACGCCCCGGCCAAACTATCATTCCAAGCACAGTGCCATCAAGTGACGGTCGAGCATCACTGAAGGCGGACCGACGTCTTCAGTGGACGAACGGGGATTGCTGAAAGGCTAGGAGCCAGAAACAGGAACGTTCGAGAAGCTCCGACATGACAGTCTCGCGCTCTGTCAAATCCTCATAGCGCCGCGTGGCGCCCCCGCTCATCGGCACGGTGACGGTCTCGCCCCGCAAAAACCCGGAGAGTTCCGCAGGCTGGCCCATTTCGCGTCTGCCTTCGTTTCCGATATGGGTGAATCGGGTGCCCGTTTCACCTGCATGGCAGCCATTGCAGGTGGCGAGCGAAAACTTGCGGCGCGTCTCGACCGGGTCGATGAGGCTATTGAGATCTGAGACTGACCAGAAGTAGATAGGGAACAAGGTGTTTGAAACGGCGCCCAGGAACGGATCGAGATCGTCCGGAAAGCGCTCCCCAACAACATGTCGGTTATTGAGAATGTCGGCTTCGTTGATGACGAAATAGTCCAGTAGGATCCCTTTGCCGTTGAAATCATTGTGCGGCGTCTGCTTCACAGGGACAAGATCGAGCAGACCGGTATCCTCAAGGCGGAACTCGCGCATGTCCCAACCACTGGCGAGCTGATTCTCGTTGGTCCTCATCTGACTGAGCGAACTCGTATTGGGACGCTGACCCGGATTCGATCCATGATCGGTGAAGGCGCGGGTAACGGATTCGAGCGCCTCATTGTAGTCGGCAGTGCCGACGTCAAACTGGTCAAGATCTTTCCAACGTTGTTGCCATGCCTTGACCTCTATGCAGGAATTGGCAGCGATGCCGTATTCGAAGATCACTGTAAAGCTCGCTGGCGTACAGGAGCCGGTCATCAAGCCGAATACCAGCCGCCCCTCTCCTGCACTGCCCCCGGCGCCGAAACCGATACGGTCTGCAAGGTCGGGTCGATTCACTATGGCGAGAAGCCGCGCCGGGAAGTAGTCGACATCGAGCAGCCCGCTGGGGGACAATCCGCGCCACCCGTCGATGAAATGTTGCAGCTGCTGATGGCGTGCGGGGACGATCCAGCCGTTGACCTCATGAGGGAGTCGCCAACTCAACAGCCAGTGCAGTGTGAATTCCTCGGGCGTAAGGCCGGTGCCATGTGCCAACTCGCGCATCAGGTGGCCGAAGCTCCACGGCCCGCCGGGCGAGCCGGTTCCGGTGCAAGCATCGAAGCTGAGCTCGTCATCCTCGACCACGTCTTTCGCGGTAATCAGAAGCGAGCGATCACGGTCGATGGTGACGCGCGGTGCGGGCGGCGGAAACGTGGTGAAGATCGGGAAATCGAAGAGATATTCGACCTTGAATTGCTTGCGCTCCAAAGGGTCGAATTGGGGCCCCGGCAGGCGCTGGAACGGTGTCGTCGCGATGTTGATGTCGAGGGCCTTTGCGGCCCTCAACGGGTCCTGGAAGTCCAGCAGGCGCGCTGCCCGCTTCGCCTCCTGGCGCGCTTTCTTCAGGATTTCGGGCGTTTTGAGCTCGGCATCCCGGATCGCGTCTGCCGCGGTCACGATGTCGCGCGGCCCTCGACGAATTAGGATGTCCTGGCCTGGATCGCGCAGAACGTCGATCGTCGCCCTAAGGCCGGCGCGCAGCGCTTCGAACTCGGCCGTCGTGTCAAGCTTGAAACGCGCGCTGAACACGCCGTCGCCCTTGACTCGATCCGGCCCGGCGCCATCGTCGCGAAATGTGACGCTTCCTTCCTCCATCGCCAATGAGAGCTCCGCTACATTGGATGGGCGAGCAGTTGCCATCTCGCCCCGAACCATCCCGGAATCTTCCGTCAAAAATATGCGTAGCTCGGCGACATTGTTGGCCAGCGTCGCGGCTGAAGTATCGGAAGGCGATCCGATGTTGGTTTCCTGCGTCGGGGCGGCGACAGCCGTCGCTAGCAATAGAAGCGACGATAGGAACAGTCCCGGCCATTCCCTTAGCAGCGGCGACAACATAATGCTCCCGACTTGTGCCAATTTCGCTCTGCAGACTACCTGAAGATTGACCAACGCGACAGCGGCTTGTGTAATGGGCCTTAGAGCAGAACGCTTTTCTGGTAGCCTGCGCACTGCTACTGGCGCATCTCGGCTTAACTAGGAGATCCGCGACCCGGTGCTTGGCCACGCAAAGCATGATTATCTGCAAGAGGGTCGCCCTGCAGGCCCACGTGAGCGTCTAATGGGCATCGTGCAGTGAGCGGCACGGCGCCGCCCCGGCGCCAGACAGCAAAAAGGCACCCATCCTGTCGCCGGACGTAGCTCTGTCCCCGAAGATTCTTCTTCCCGTTTCGGCGATCAATCCCGGCGTGAATCGTAAGGCCTGGCGGCCCGTTGAGCGACGCGCTCGCGGTATCTCGCGTCGGTACCACTTCGGTTTTCCGGCTTGGTAAGCGTTTCGACAGGCTTCCCGAGGACGACCAGCAACGTGTCCCATTCTTCCTGGCCGAGCGTCTTGTAGCGGTACTCCAGACCCGGCGAAGCCAGGAGGTGCTCGATCTCAGGCCGCGCGAAAGAGGCCGCAGGGCCAATGCGGCGAAAGCCGCTTCGCACGGCATCGGTAGCCGCGGTCAGGTCGCTGAAGCC
>NZ_JAMYLP010000133.1:0-10630 GCF_040318085.1 Mesorhizobium sp. M1322 | reverse complement strand
GCCGCCACCGGTCAATCCAAGCCGACCAAAAGACCGAGCCTCTCCCAATCAGATGGCCTTCATATATGAATAACTTTCCCCGGACAGCCCTGCGCAAGAGGGGAGATCGGCTGTCACATCGGCCTTCGCCAAATCTCCAACGTTGAGCAAGATAGCGCGGCTGACTGAGCTGCCAATCTCCCCCCTTGCGGGGGAGATGGCCGGCAGGACAGAGGGGGGTGCTGTCCCGCCGACATCAAAAGGTTTCCCGGCACGCGGGCAGTTTCCCAGCAGTTTTCACCGCTCCTACTTTGCTCTACCAATGCAGGGTCTCGGGCACGGCCCGGCGGGGAGGGTCAGAGATGCCGAGCTTCGACAGCCTGTTCAACGCTTTCGTCACCATTCTCGTGACCATCGACCCACCCGGCCTCGCGCCGCTCTTCCTCGCCGTGACGCGCGGCATGAACCGCGAGGAGCGCAACCAGGTTTCCGTCCGCGCCTCGATCATCGCTTTCCTGGTGATGGCGCTGTTTGCAATCGCCGGCGCATCGATCCTGTCGGTGTTCGGCATCACGCTGCCGGCGTTCCGCGTCGCCGGCGGGTTCCTGCTGTTCTTCATCGCCTTCGAAATGGTGTTCGAGCGCCGGCAGGACCGCAAGGAGAAGATCGGCGACGTCGCCATCACCAAGGACATGATTCACAACATCGCCGCCTTTCCGCTGGCGATCCCGCTGATCGCCGGTCCGGGCGCGATTTCAGCGACCGTCCTGCTCTCCGGCTCGTTTCCAGGTTTTGGAGCGCAGGCAGCCCTTGTCGGCATCATCGCGATCTGCCTTGTGATCACCTACCTGGTGTTCGTGCTGGCCGAGCGCATCGACCGTATCCTCGGCCAGACCGGCCGCTCGATCCTGACGCGGCTCCTCGGCGTCATCCTGGCGGCGCTCGCCGTGCAGTTCGTCGCCGACGGCATCAAGGCGTTGATGGCGGGGTGAAAAACGAAAGCGGCCTCGCGCTTGATACCGAGGCTGCCATTTTCGTTATCCAGCTCGCGCGACGAACCGCCACCACTGGACGCTGTCCTACTTAGCCGTGGTGTCGATGACTTCGAAGTCGTGGGTGATCTCGGCGGTCTTGGCCATCATTGTCGAGGCCGAGCAGTATTTTTCGATCGACAGATCGATTGCCCGCCTCACCTTATCGGGCGAAAGCGCGCGGCCCTTAACAATGAAACGCATATGGATGCGGGTGAACACCCGCGGCTCCTTCTCCGCCCGGTCGGCGTCGAGCTCGACCACACAGTCTTCGACCGCCTCGCGGCCCTTTTCGAGGATGTGGACGACATCATAGGCCGAGCAGCCGCCGGTGCCGAGCAGCACCAGTTCCATCGGGCTCGGCCCCGGCGTCCTGCCTTCCGGCCCGAACGCGGTCCCCAGCACCACCTTGTGACCGCTGCCGGACTCGCCAACGAAAGTGCGCTCCTCGACCCATTTGATCCGTGCTTTCACCTGATCCGTCCTTTCACCGTGCACCGCTCAAACGCACAACGTCCCGAAGACAGATCTTCGGGACGCCAATGCATGGCCTCAAGTAGCTGGCGTTGTCAGCTCGCGCAGAGCCGTTCGCTCCGAGGGATCAGAACGGAATTTCGTCGTCCAGTTCGCGCGACGAACCGCCGCCACCACCGCCCTTGTTGCCACCGCCGCCGCGATTGAGACTCTCGCCCGGACCCGACTGACCGAAATCGGAACCACGGCTGCTGCCGCCACCGGCATAACTGCCGACCTGACCGCCCTCGCCCTGCCCGCGTGCGTCGAGCATCTGCAGCTCGCCACGGAATTTCTGCAGCACGATTTCGGTCGTGTAGCGGTCATTGCCGGTCTGGTCCTGCCATTTGCGCGTCTGCAACTGGCCTTCGACATAAACCTTGGCACCCTTCTTCAGGTACTGCTCGGCGACCTTGGCGAGCTGGTCGTTGAAGATGACGACATTGTGCCACTCGGTCTTTTCCTTGCGCTCGCCGGAAGTCTTGTCGCGCCAGCTTTCCGACGTGGCGACGCGGATATTGACGACCGGCTCACCCGAATTCAAACGGCGGATTTCCGGGTCCGCCCCGAGATTGCCCACCAGAATGACCTTGTTGACGCTACCCGCCATGATACTTCTCCGCGCTCATCCGAAACAAAATTTCTGTCGCTCACCTTATAGACTGCGGACAATCCCCGCCTGCCGCAGCTGCCTTTTCCCACAAGGTTTTTGTTCTCTTTTCGTTCTAGACTCCGCAACCCTTATTGTCAAGGAATGTCAGCAACAAGTAATATCTTGGGCCTGGAAATTCCACGATATCTGGCCGCCGGGATCGAAGGTCGAATATAATGAAGACGGTTGCGCATGAGGACCAGCCGCAAGAAGAGTGGCGAGCGGGAGTACACCCGCATGCATGTTTCGGCCTGCAACGGCGCAACTCAACTGTGCATATTTGAACAATGGGTCGAGCCCTGGGTTGGCGCCCCGACACATTGGCACCCGGTCGAGGAGGTGCTTACTGTGATCGCTGGCAAGGCCGAAATGTGGATCGATGAGGAGCGTGTCGTCTTGATTCCCGGGCAGTCCCTTGTTGTTCCCGCGCACAGGAAACATGGCTTTCGAAATGTCGGCACTGAGACGCTTCACATCCATGCCGTGCTGGCGTCACCAATCTTCGAGGCAATTTTTGAGGGATCTGCCGAGCCGGTCAGACGCTGGCTTCCGGCGCCATAAAACGGCACTTGCCAAACCAATAAGTATCGACTTATGCTTTGACCATGATCGAAGCAGAAATTTTTCGTGCCTTGGCCGACCCGACGCGCCGCGCCGTCTACGAACGGCTCGCCGCCGGCGAGATGACCGTGTCGGAACTGCGCAGCGGCATGACCGTGTCGCAACCGGCCGTGTCGCAGCATCTCGCGGTGCTGCGCGGCGCCGGCCTGGTGGCCGAGCGGCGGGCCGGCCGCAACGCCTATTATCGCGCCGATCCGCAGGGCCTTGACCCACTGCTTGGCTGGATCGACCGCTACCGTGCGTTCTGGCCCGAGCGTATCGAGAGACTCAAGGCGGTTTTGAAGGACATGGACCAATGACGGCAAAACAGCATTCGGACATGGCGGCAGATTCGATCGAGTTCGAGTGCGAGCTTCCGGAACCGCCGGAAAAAGTGTGGCGGGCGCTGACGGTACCAGACCTGCTCGCGGCCTGGATGATGCCGAACGACATCAAGCCGGAGGTCGGCGGCCGCTTTGCCTTTGCTAAGGCTGATGCGCACATCGAGTGCGAAATCCTCGACGCCGAGCCCGAACGCCTGCTGCGCTATTCCTGGCGGGAGCGGCCGGCGCCTGGCAAAGCAGCGGATCCGCTTGCCGGCCCGCTGGACAGTATCGTCACCTTCACGCTCGACCGCACCGTGTCGGGCGGCACGCATCTGCGCATCGTCCACGGCGGATTTGCGCGAGTAGCTACGCCTGCGGTTGCAGGCGCCGGTTGCCGGCTCTCGCTCAACGCACACAGCCGCAGACAGACCATCGCCGCAAACACGCCCCGCCCCTTCCTGCGCGCGGCCTGAGCGGCACAACGGAGAAAAGCGATGAGCGGTTTTGCCAACCTGGTGCCGATGGTGATCGAGCAGTCGAGCCGCGGCGAACGCGCCTTCGACATTTTTTCGCGGCTGCTGCGCGAGCGCATCGTCTTCATCAACGGCCCGATCGACGATGGCGTGTCGGCGCTGGTCTGTGCCCAGCTTCTGTCGCTGGAATCCGACAATCCCGATAAGGAGATTTCGCTCTACATCAACTCGCCGGGCGGCGTGGTGACCAGCGGTTTCGCCATCTACGACACGATGCAGTATATAAGCAGTCCGGTATCGACCGTCTGCATGGGCTTTGCCGCCTCGATGGCCTCGTTTCTGCTGATGGCGGGCACGCCGGGCCGGCGCATCGCGCTGCCCAACACCAGCATCCTGCTGCACCAGCCGTCAGGCGGTTTCCAGGGCCAGGCCTCCGACATCCAGCGCCATGCCGAAGGCATTCTCAGGACCAAGCGGCGGATGACCGAGCTTTACGCGCACCATTGCGGTCGCACGTTCGAAGAGGTCGAACGCACGCTCGACCGCGACCATTTCATGACTGCCAAGGAGGCAAAGACTTGGGGGCTTGTCGATCATGTTTTTGACACCCGTAAAAGGGCGGCGTGAAAGATAGCCGGCTCATGAGCGACGACGGCCAAGTCATTCGGCGAGTTTGATCGCCACCGGTCTGGCCTCGACCATGGCGCGGCGATATAGTCCGCCGATGCTCGACAAGATTTCACGCAGCCGTTTGAACCGCCTAGTCTAGTCATCGGTGTTGCAGTCGCGGCCATGACCTCCGGCACGGCGTTCGCCCAAGACAATTCAACGTCTTCGCAGAACGGCACGCTGCCCGGCGTGGCCGATGACTATCGCATCGCCAAGCCGGCTCCCGAACCCGACGATGCCGTGCCCAGCGACGGCCAGTTCAAGATCGGCGATATGGACGTCAGGATTTCCGGCAGCATAACCGTCGATGTCGGCGCCGGCGAGATCAACGTCCCCCGGCGATAGGAAACGTCCACCGGCCTTCATCGCTGCCATAATCGCAAGGCACTCGTGCGCTTGCGGGTCATCTGAAATGAACAGCCCCGCCGCTGCTTCCGCAAACGGTCGGGGCTTTTTTTGGATCTAAAATCCAAACTTGCCGGGAGTACACTGCCGGCTTTTGATTTCGGATGCTTCGCGGCGTTCAGCCGACGATCCGACTAGTAGTCTCTGATTTTTATGGGAATCGGCAGGTCACGGTTTGTCGGGCGGCGCAGACGCCTAGCCCTGGCACTTATGCCTGCCGCGGCTCCAGCGACACGTGGAGCCTCAAGGGACTGTCCGGTGGAGTCATTCCTCTGCTCTCCTTTTCTGTCATTGCGACTGGCGTCGTCCGAAGCACATATCGCAAAAGCCCGCGGCGTCTCGCAGGCCACCTTGGGTGGCGAGGCCATCGAAAGACGGCCGGCTTCGGTGACGTTTGGAGTCTGCCCCCCTGAGGCTGAGACGTCAACCGTTGGATAGCCGATTACAAAAAATGTGATCGCTTGTGGGGCGAATCCGAAATTTGCATCCGTTTTGAGCAGCGCGGCGTCGGCTGTGCATTACATGGACGCATTTGTCAGGAGCTTGTTCGGTCTTTGTTCTTTGCGCTTGCTCGTCCGCGCGAAAGGCGGTTAAAGGCTTTGGTCGAGAGTTGTGGCATCTCTCGAAAAGGTGGCGAAGCTACCTACATAGGGGATGGTCGGGACAACCCGCCATCCCATGAGATTCCAGATCTGAGGCGGCGACCGGCGATGGCCGACCATAAATATCTTTCCATTCGCGGGGCGCGCGAACACAATCTGAAGAATGTCGATCTCGACCTGCCGCGTGACAGCCTGATCGTCATGACCGGCCTGTCGGGGTCAGGCAAGTCGTCGCTCGCCTTCGATACCATCTATGCCGAGGGCCAGCGCCGCTACGTCGAAAGCCTGTCGGCCTATGCGCGGCAATTCCTCGAAATGATGCAGAAGCCTGACGTCGATCAGATCGACGGCCTGTCGCCGGCCATCTCCATCGAGCAGAAGACCACCTCGAAGAACCCACGTTCGACAGTCGGCACCGTTACCGAGATCTACGATTACATGCGGCTGCTGTTCGCGCGCGTCGGCATCCCCTATTCGCCGGCAACCGGCCTGCCGATCGAGAGCCAGACCGTGTCGCAGATGGTCGACCGCGTGCTGGCTGTCGAGGAAGGCACACGGCTGTTCATCCTGGCGCCGATGGTGCGCGGACGCAAAGGCGAATACCGCAAGGAACTGCTGGAGCTGCAGAAAAAGGGATTCCAGCGCGTTAAGGTCGACGGTGTCTTTTACGAAATCGCCGACGTGCCGGCGCTGGACAAGAAATACAAGCATGATCTCGACGTCGTCGTCGACCGCATCGTCGTGCGCGGCGATCTGGCGACGCGGCTTGCCGATTCCATCGAAACCGCGCTGAAGCTGGCCGACGGGCTGGCGGTGGCCGAATTCGCCGACCGGCCACTCGACCCCAGCCAGACCGGCGAGGATTCGGTCAACAAGTCGAAGAACGAGACGCATGAGCGCATCCTGTTCTCGGAAAAGTTCGCCTGCCCGGTGTCCGGCTTCACCATTCCCGAGATCGAGCCGCGGCTGTTCTCCTTCAACAACCCGTTCGGCGCCTGCCCGACCTGCGACGGCCTCGGCAGCCAGCGCGCCATCGACGCCAGCCTGATCGTGCCCGACGACAATTTGTCCCTGCGTGCCGGCGCCGTCAGCCCATGGGCGAAATCGACTTCCCCTTATTACGTGCAGACGCTCGAGGCGCTGGGCAAGGCCTATGGCTTCAAGCTCGGCGACAAGTTCCGGGATTTGACCGAGGAGGCAAAGCAAGCCATCCTGCATGGCACCGGCGAGCGCGAGGTCACCTTCCAGTATGATGACGGCCTGCGCTCATACAAGACGACCAAGACCTTCGAAGGTGTCATTCCCAATCTCGAGCGGCGCTGGAAGGAAACCGAATCGGCCTGGATGCGCGAAGAGATCGAGCGCTTCATGTCGGCCACGCCTTGCCCGGCCTGTCGCGGCTACCGGCTGAAGCCGGAATCGCTTGCGGTAAAGATCGCCGGCAAACATATCGGCGAGATTACCGAACTGTCGATCCGCAAGGCCGACCAATGGTTTACCGAGCTGCCCGCCTCGCTCAGCGACAAGCAGAACGAGATCGCCGTGCGCGTGCTCAAGGAGATCCGCGAGCGGCTGCGCTTCCTCAACGATGTCGGGCTCGACTATTTGACGCTGTCGCGCAATTCCGGCACGCTGTCGGGCGGCGAGAGCCAGCGCATTCGCCTGGCCTCGCAGATCGGCTCCGGCCTCACCGGCGTGCTCTATGTGCTGGACGAACCGTCGATCGGCCTGCACCAGCGCGACAATGCGCGCCTGCTCGACACGCTGAAGCACCTGCGCGACATCGGCAACACGGTGATCGTCGTCGAGCACGACGAGGACGCCATCCTGCACGCCGACTATGTCGTCGATATCGGCCCGGCCGCCGGCATTCACGGCGGCCACATCATCGCGCAGGGAACGCCGCAGCAGATCATGGCGAGCCCCGCCTCGATCACCGGCAAATATTTGTCCGGCGAGCTCGAAGTGGCGACGCCGGCCGTGCGGCGCGAGGCCAAGAAGAACCGGCGCCTGAAGATCGTCGGCGCGCGCGGCAACAATCTGAAGAACGTTACCGCCGAAATCCCGCTCGGCACCTTCACCGCCGTCACCGGCGTCTCCGGCGGCGGCAAGTCGACCTTCCTGATCGAAACCTTGTTCAAAGCAGCGTCGCGCCGGATCATGGGTTCGCGCGAGCATCCGGCTGATCATGACCGCATCGAGGGCCTTGAGTTCCTCGACAAGGTCATCGATATCGACCAGTCGCCGATCGGAAGGACGCCGCGCTCCAATCCCGCCACCTACACCGGCGCCTTTACGCCGATCCGCGACTGGTTCGCCGGCCTGCCGGAGTCGAAGGCGCGTGGCTATCAGCCCGGCCGCTTCTCGTTCAACGTCAAGGGCGGCCGCTGCGAAGCCTGCCAGGGCGACGGCGTCATCAAGATCGAGATGCACTTCCTGCCCGACGTCTACGTCACCTGCGACGTCTGCCATGGCAAGCGCTACAATCGCGAAACGCTCGACGTGTTGTTCAAGGGCAAGTCGATTGCCGACGTGCTCGACATGACGGTCGAGGAAGGCGTCGATTTCTTCGCCGCCGTGCCGGGCGTACGCGACAAGCTGGAAACGCTGAAACAGGTCGGCCTCGGCTACATCCATGTCGGCCAGCAGGCGACGACGTTGTCGGGCGGCGAAGCGCAGCGCATCAAGCTCGCCAAGGAGCTGTCGCGCAAGGCGACCGGCAAGACGCTCTACATCCTCGACGAGCCGACCACCGGCCTGCATTTCCACGACGTCGCCAAGCTGCTCGAAGTGCTGCACGAGCTAGTCGACCAGGGCAACACGGTGGTCGTCATCGAGCACAATCTCGAAGTCATCAAGACCGCCGACTGGGTGCTCGACCTCGGCCCCGAGGGCGGCGACGGCGGCGGCGAGCTGGTGGCATCCGGCACGCCGGAGGATATCGTCCGCGAGAAGCGCAGCTACACCGGCCAGTTCCTGCGGGAACTGCTGGAGCGGCGGCCCGGAGGCAAGCGCGAAGCGGCGGAGTGAATGAGGACTGGCTGGCGTTTGGAAGAACCTTCAAATGAAGATCAGAAGAGCGCTTGCCGGTGATTTTGACGCTGTTGTCCGGCTGACCGACGCTGCCTATGCGCCTTACGCCCAATCCATACCGGCCAGGATGGACGATCGTCGACATGGCGAAGAGTGTCGAGACGATCGCTACGCCTGACCCATTTCAAAACTCGGGAGGACGACAATGACTCAATCAGGAACAATCCGCGCCGGCATGGGCGGCTGGACCTTCGAGCCGTGGGACACGTCCTTCTATCCGGACAAGCTGTCCAAGGCGAAGCAGCTGCACTACGCAACCCGGCAGGTGCCGAGCATCGAGGTCAACGGCACCTACTATTCAAGTTTCAAGGAGCCGACCTTCGTCAAATGGGCAAACGAGGCGCCGGATGGCTTCGTCTATTCGTTGAAAGGCAACCGCTTCGTCACCAACCGCCGCGTGCTCGGCGAGGCCGGTGAATCGATGATGCGCTTCCTGGGATCGGGCGTCGCCGCACTCGGCGATAAGCTCGGGCCGATCCTGTGGCAGTTCGCGCCGACGAAAAAGTTCGATCCGGACGATTTCGAGGCCTTCCTCAAGCTTTTGCCCGAAAAGCAGGACGGCGTTGCGCTGCGCCATGCGGTGGAGGTGCGCAACGACAGCTTCGTCGTGCCGGAATTCGCCGCCCTGGCGAGGAAATACAAGGTGGCGATCGTCTACGCCGACCACGCCAAATATCCTGGGATCGCCGACGTCACCGGGGATTTCATCTATGCGCGGCTGCAGACAGGCAGCGACGACAATCCCGACTGCTACACGCCAAAGGCGCTCGACGAATGGGCGGCGCGGGCGAAAACCTGGGCGGAAGGCAAGGCGCCGGCTGACCTGCCGCGCGCCGATCCCTCAACCGACGCGTCGGTCAAACCGCGCGATGTGTTCGTCTACTTCATCACCGAGGGCAAGGTCCGCGCGCCGTTCGGCGCCATGGCGCTGATGAAACGCGTCACAGGCTGATGGCCTCGAGTTGTGACATCTTCATCACCATCGTAACCTTATCGATACCTCCTTGCTGCATGAATCCGCGGAGCTAGGGCAGCCGCGGGTTAGGGCATGTCGCTCGACTACCACTCACTTCTGCTGGCTGTCGGTTTTTCCGCCGCCTGCCTGAGCCTGACCTTGTTCGGCATCTGGCTGACCGCGCGAACCGAAAAGTTCCTGCTGACTTGGTCGATCAGCGCGCTGTTGATCGTCGGCGATGTTGTTATCTACGAGGACTATATCGAGACGCCTGGACGCATCCTCGGCATCGCGACGTTCGCCCTGCTCCTGATTGGCTTCTCGACCATGCTGGGCGCCGCTTATCAGTTCAGAAGCGGCCGATCGCCGATACCGCTGACGGTTCTCGGCAGCTGCATCTCGCTTACCCTGGCGCTGCCGCCGATGGCGCTCGGCTATGACGGGCTCGGCTTCATGTTCGAAAATTTCTTTGCCGCCCTGCTTCTGTTTGCAACGGCCTATCAGTACTGGATCGGGCGCACCGAAGCCCCTGTCCCGATCATCGGTCTCGCCGTGCTCTACTCGACCACCGGCATTTCCTTTGTGCTGTGTGCCATGGCTCTTGCATGGGATGGGAAGCTGGTCCTCGGACATGCGCCGAGCAACTGGGCCGAGGATCTGAGCCTCGTCGTCGTCATCGCCAGCATGACCGGCATCGGCGCCCTTTCGCTGGCACTCAACCAGGGCCGTCTGGCCCGATACCACCGTCTGGATGCGCTGACCGATCCGCTGACCGGCCTGCTCAATCGCCGCGCCCTGTTCGATCTCAATGGCTGTGCGCCAATCGGGGCTTTCACTGCGGTGGTCGTGTTCGACCTCGACGGCTTCAAGGCCATCAATGACGAATTCGGCCACGCCACGGGCGATCAGGTGCTGAGAGTCTTCGCCGAGGAACTGGTCGAGAACCTTCGCCCGACCGATGTCGCCGCGCGCATGGGCGGAGAGGAATTCGCGCTGGTTCTGCAGCGGACCCTACCCGAAGCGGTGGAGTTCACCGCCGAGCGTATACGCACCGCCTTCGCCGCGCGTGTCATCGAGACCGAAACCCGTCCCCTGACATGTACGGTCAGCGCCGGATACGCTTTCGGCAGCAACGACGGCATGAGCTTCGACAAGGTGCTCAGCGCCGCCGACAAGGCGCTCTATGCCGCCAAACGCGGCGGTCGCAACCGCGTCGCGGCCTCGACCTTCCGGCGCGCAAGCTAGAGCAAGTCCTGTGATCGATGAATCGATTGTGATGTGACAGCTGCGTCTTGTGCTGATTCAACATCCACCTCGATGGAGGTGGACGAT
>NZ_JAMYLP010000132.1:0-10759 GCF_040318085.1 Mesorhizobium sp. M1322 | reverse complement strand
CCAGGGTGCGCGGCGCGAGGGCAAGACAACACCCGGGCCCCCGGCGCGGGGTCCGAACCCCCCCATTACTCCACGCCCGGGCGCCCAGGGCGGCGTGGGCCGCCGGGCGGGGCCGGGCGCCCCCGCGGGGGGTCCCTTCTTGCTTTTGGGATCAAGAACATGTTGTCGAATTTTGAGAATGAGATTCTTCTTGTCGCCCGCCTGCTGCTCGGCGGCGCGTTCGTCTTTGCCGGTCTGCGCAATGTGCAGAACGTGACCTTTCTGACCCAGCTGATGACCATACGCGGTGTGCCGCAGGCGCGGCTGATGCTGTGGCTGGGGATCGTCTTGCAGACCGTCGCCGGAGGGCTGGTGATCGTAGGCATCTGGACCGCCCTGGCGGCCGCATGCCTGATCCTGTTCCTGCTTGTCGCGACGCCGATGTTCCATAATTTCTGGGATCATCAGGGGCCCGAGCGCGCGTCCCGCATCAACGGCTTTGTCGGCAACGTGGCGTTGACTGGAGGGTTCCTGGCGCTGGCGGCGCAGCCGCTTTGAACGGTTCGGGCAGCGGCCTCGCGGAGGCAGCCGCCACGGTCTTTGGCGTCTTGTTGAGCTTGGTCTTTTCCGAAAACCGGTTCCCAGTTTTCGCGCGGTCGCGAGGCCATGCAGGAAGAGCCGTCGATGATCACGGCATGTGAGGGTTTTCGGTCATGGATGCTGAAATCGAAGCGCGCTCGACAAGCTCGCGGCTCAATGTCCGCAATTGCTGTCTTGCCTTTGCGTCATAGGCTTGCGCGTTGGCGCGAGATTCTCTTTGGCCGTCGAAATAGAGGCCGCTCCGCCCTTCGAGGGCAGGCGATGTCGCGAGGTTGAGGATGGCATCGCGCCCGTCTCGACCGAGTTCCACGGCGTGATGCCTGCCTGCCGGACCATGGTGGTGTTCATGTAGCTTGCCGGATGCAGGCTGTTGACGGTGACGCCCGTGTTCTTCAGTTCCTGAGCCAGATCGATGGTGAACATGATCTGCGCCAGCTTGCTCTGGCAGTAGGCGCGGACGCCGTCGTAGTTGCGGGTCAGCATGACATCGTCGAAATCGATCGCCTGCTGGCCGGCCGAGGCGACGTTGACGATGCGCGCCGGCGCGCTCGCCTTGAGCAGCGGCAGAAGCTCCGATGTGAGCAGGAAGCCGGCGAGGTAGTTGACGGCAAAGCGCAGCTCGTAGCCGTCGGCGCTGACCTGCCGCCTCGCATTGGGGCCGGCGGTGCCGACGCCGGCATTGTTGATGAGGATATCGAGCCGGTCAGTCCTGGCGCGGACGGCCTCGGCGAGGCGGCGGGCCTCGGCCAGGGACGAGAGGTCGGCGACGAGAAGCTCGGCCTTGCCGCCGGCGGCTTCGATCTCGGCGACCGTCGCCTGGCCCCGTGTCGCATCGCGGCCATGCACCAGGACCCGCGCGCCGTCGGCGCCGAGCCTTTGCGCGACGATGCGGCCGACGCCGTCGGTCGACCCGGTGATGAGGATTGTCTGGTCTTTCAGTTCCATGCTCTGAGCCTTCATGTCGTTGCTCTGTGTGGAAGATGGGACTCCGGCACGCGTCAAACAGGTCAAACTTTATCCTGATATCGATACTGCTATAATGAGGCCGATGGGTCGCCCGACGCATTCAGCCGATGGTGGCCGCAGCCCGTCAGCTTCGTCATCCTAAGGTCTGCACTGCGTCGCCGCTCCTTGCTGCGCCGCAGGATGACGAAACGAGAGTTAGGTTTTCGGCTGCAGTCCGTCGATGAACAATTGCTCGAGAAATCTTGCCGCGTCCTCGAAGCGGCCGTCGCCGCCGCGGTCGGGCCCGAGCACGGCGCGGACCTGAACGTCGAAATCGGCATAATGCTGCGTCGTCGCCCAGATCGAGAAGATCAGGTGCCAGGGGTCGGTGCGGGCGATCTTGCCGGCGCGCATCCAGCCCTTGATCACGGCGGCCTTCTCGTCGACCAGCGTCTTCAGCTCGCCTTCCAGCATCGGCATGATGCGCGGCGCACCCTGCAGGATCTCGTTGGCGAACAGGCGGCTTTCCCTAGGGAAATCGCGCGCCATTTCGAGCTTGCGCCTGATGTAGCTGCGCAATTCAGTCAAGGGGTCGCCGATGTCGTCGAGTTCGCGCAGCGGCGCCAGCCAGGTGTCCAGAAGCCGCTGCATCAGCGTCTCGTGGATGTCCTCCTTGCGGCGAAAATAGTAGAGCAGGTTAGGCTTCGACATGCCGGCGGCTTCGGCGATCTGGTCGATGGTCGAGCCGCGAAAGCCGTTGGTTGAGAAGACCTCGAGCGCCGCCTCCAGGATCAGCTCGCGCTTTTCCTGCTGGATGCGGGTACGGCGAGGAGCGTCCATGCCTGTCGTCATCCGCGCAGGACATTGCCGAGAGGGTCATCTGGACCAATTCTCTGGCCCAGTTTTTCTCCGGCCTGTGGAGCGCGCTTCCGCTGCCGCATTTCCGCTAGTAATCCCTTGACCGCCGACAGGGCGGTGCTAACGTTTGTCCAATCGGTCAAAATTTGCGTAGCACGAAAACGCAGCAGAGACCAAGTGTCGGGAAGACCAAGCGTTAGCCGCAGCGAAACAGGTTACAAGGGAAAGTCTTGGTCATGTCCAACCGGCTGAAAGTCACGCCGAACGATCTCAGCGCATTCTGGATGCCGTTCACGGCAAACCGGCAGTTCAAACAGGCGCCTCGCATGATGGTGTCCGCCAAGGACATGCATTACACGACGAGCGACGGGCGCAAGGTTCTCGACGGCACCGCCGGCCTGTGGTGCGTCAATGCCGGCCACTGCCGGCCGAAGATCACCCAGGCGATCCAGAGCCAAGCCGCCGAGCTCGACTATGCCCCGGCCTTCCAGATGGGCCACCCGATCGTCTTCGAACTGGCGAACCGTTTGGTCGACCTCGCGCCGAAGGGCATGGACCATGTGTTCTTCACCAATTCCGGATCGGAATCGGTCGAGACCGCACTGAAGATGGCGATCGCCTATCACCGCGCCAAAGGCGAGGGCTCACGCACGCGCCTGATCGGCCGCGAGCGCGGCTATCACGGCGTCAATTTCGGCGGCATTTCGGTCGGCGGCATCGTCACCAATCGCAAGATGTTCGGCACGCTGCTCGGCGGCGTCGACCACATGCCGCACACGCATCTGCCCGAGAAGAATTCATTCACCAAGGGCGTGCCCGAGCATGGCGCGGAATTGGCCAACGAGCTGGAGCGGATCGTCGCTCTGCATGACGCCTCGACCATAGCGGCCGTCATTGTCGAGCCGGTAGCCGGTTCCACCGGCGTCATCCTGCCGCCGAAGGGCTATCTCGAGAGGCTGCGCGAGATCTGCACCAAGCACGGCATCCTTTTGATTTTCGACGAGGTTATTACCGGTTTCGGCCGCCTCGGCACGCCGTTCGCGGCCGACTATTTCGGCGTCACACCCGATATCATGACGACAGCCAAGGGCGTCTCCAACGGCGTCATTCCGATGGGCGCGGTGTTCGTCAAGAAGGAAATCCACGACGCGTTCATGACCGGCCCCGAGCATATGATCGAGTTCTTCCACGGCTATACCTATTCGGGCAATCCTATCGCCTGTGCGGCAGCCCTCGGCACGCTCGACACCTATAAGGAAGAGGGCCTGCTGACCCGCGGCGAGGAACTGGCGCCGTATTGGGAAGACGCTCTGCATTCGCTGAAGGGCGAACCGAACGTCATCGATATCAGAAACATCGGCCTGATCGGCGCGATCGAGCTGGCGCCCATTCCCGGCAGTCCGACCAAGCGTGCCTTCTCGGCCTTCGTCAAGGCGTTCGAGCGCGGCGCGCTGATCCGCACTACCGGCGACATCATCGCGCTGTCGCCGCCGCTGATCATCACCAAGGGCCAGATCAACGAATTGATCGACCATGTGCGTGAAGTGCTGAGGGCGGTGGATTGAAGAACTGGGCGCGGATATCCCTCCCCCTCGAGGGGAGGGTGGCCGCGAAGCGGTCGGGTGGGGTCGGTGCGCCAGTGCGCCGACCTGATCTTTTGCCGCGAGGTCTCCGCTGATGCCTCGTACTCGGGTGAGTTTCGAAATGCGCCAAAAGGCGCGCGCGCTTCGAGTTCACGCGACCAAGGGCGAATCCTTGCTGTGGTATGAACTGCGCGCGCTGAAATCGGCCGGCATCAAGTTTCGTCGCCAGTGCCCGATCGGACCCTATATCGTCGACTTCGCTTGCCTCGCTGTGAAGCTTGTCGTCGAAGTGGATGGCGATTTGCATGAACAGGAACGAGGCAAGCGGCACGACGCTGTCCGTGACGCCTATCTGCGATCGCTCGGATTCGATGTCTTCCGCGTTGATGAGCCCGATGTCATAAACAGTGCCTGGCAGGTCGCGCAGGGGGTCAAGGAGAAGGTCGTGCGCATGTTCGGCGACCCCACCCGACTGCTTCGCGGCCACCCTCCCCTCGAGGGGGAGGGGGACGCCGGCGTGCCGCAATCGATGAGGTTTTAGAATATGGCCGCACCCGGCGAGAATCTGCGAATCAATTCAGACCGTTTGTGGGATTCGATAATGGAGATGGCGAAGATCGGCCCCGGTATTGCCGGCGGCAACAATCGCCAGACGTTGACCGACGCCGACGGCGAGGGGCGGCATCTGTTCAAGCGCTGGTGCGAGGCGGCGGGGCTCGAAATGGGCGTCGACGAGATGGGCACGATGTTTGCCCGCCGCGAGGGCACCGAGCCCGATCTGCCGCCGGTCTATGTCGGCAGCCATCTCGACACCCAGCCGACCGGCGGCAAGTATGACGGCGTGCTTGGCGTTCTTGGCGGGCTGGAGATCGTGCGCTCGCTCAACGAGCTCGGCATCAAGACAAAACATCCGATCGTCGTCACCAACTGGACGAACGAGGAAGGCGCGCGTTTCGCGCCCGCCATGATGGCATCCGGCGTCTTCGCCGGCGTGCTCGACCAGGCCGACGTCTATTCGCATGTCGACAAGGACGGCAAGAAATTCGGCGAGGAGCTCGAACGCATCGGCTGGAAAGGCAGCGAGAAAGTCGGTGAGCGCAAGATCCACGCCTTCTTCGAGCTGCATATCGAGCAAGGCCCGATCCTCGAGGACGAGGGCATCGACATCGGCGTCGTCACCCATGGCCAAGGACTGAAATGGCTGCAGGTGACGCTGACCGGCAAAGAGGCGCATACCGGCTCGACGCCGATGCCCAAGCGCCGCAATGCCGGGCTCGGCATGGCGCGGGTGATCGAGCTGGTGCACGAGATCGCCATGGACTACCAGCCCGATGCCGTCGGCGCGGTCGGCCACATGGAAGTCTATCCGAACTCGCGCAACATCATCGCCGGCCGCACCATGTTCACCATCGACATCCGCTCGCCGGAAAAGGAAGTGCTCGACGCCATGGACGGGCGCATCCGCGAAGGCATCGACACGATCTGCGAGGCGCTCGACATCAAGTATCAAATCGACCAGGTCGGCCATTTCGATCCGGTGACTTTCGATCCGGGCTGCGTCAAGGCTGTGCGGGATGCGGCAGAGCGCTTGGGTTATACGCATCGCAACATCGTCTCCGGCGCCGGCCATGACGCCTGCTGGATCAACCGCGTCGCGCCGACGGCAATGGTGATGTGCCCCTGCGTCGACGGGCTGTCGCACAATGAGGCCGAAGAGATCTCCAAGGAATGGGCGGCGGCCGGCGCCGACGTTCTGTTCCACGCAGTGGTGGAGACGGCTGTGATCGTGGAGTGAACTAGAAATTCGGATTTCGAACACCGCTCACCAAGAAGCGCGAGAAAAACAAGGGAACAAGAAAATGTCCAAAGTCATCAAGAACGGCACCATCGTCACCGCCGACCGCAGCTGGAAGGCCGACGTGCTGTTCAAGCACGGCAAGATCATCGCCATCGGCCCGGACCTGCATGGCGATCACGAGTTCGACGCCAGCGGCTGCTACGTGATGCCGGGCGGCATCGATCCGCACACCCATCTCGAAATGCCGTTCATGGGCACCTACTCGGCCGATGATTTTGAGAGCGGCACGCGCGCCGCACTTGCCGGCGGCACCACGATGGTCGTCGATTTTTGTCTGCCGTCGCCGCAGCAGTCGCTGCTTGAGGCCTTGCAGATGTGGGACAACAAGACCTCGAAAGCCTCCTGCGACTATTCCTTCCATATGGCGATCACCTGGTGGGGCAAGCAGGTGTTCGACGAGATGGCCACCGTCGTCGACAAGGGTATCACCTCGTTCAAGCACTTCATGGCCTACAAGGGCGCGCTGATGGTCGACGACGATGAGATGTATTCGTCGTTCCAGCGCTGCGCCGATCTTGGCGCGCTGCCGCTGGTTCATGCCGAGAATGGCGACGTGGTGGCAGGGCTTTCGCAGAAGCTGCTGGCCGCCGGCAATAACGGCCCCGAGGGGCACGCCTATTCGCGCCCGCCGGAAGTGGAAGGCGAGGCGACCAACCGCGCCATCATGATCGCCGACATGGCCGGTGTGCCGCTCTATGTCGTGCATGTCTCCTGCGAGCAGGCCCACGAAGCCATTCGCCGGGCGCGTCAGAAAGGCATGCGGGTGTTCGGCGAGCCGCTGATCCAGCATCTGACGCTCGACGAGAGCGAGTATTTCGACAAGGACTGGGACCATGCGGCGCGCCGGGTGATGAGCCCGCCCTTCCGCAACAAATTGCATCAGGAATCGCTGTGGGCCGGCCTGCAGGCCGGATCGCTGCAAGTGGTGGCGACCGACCATTGTGCGTTCACCACC
Organism: Mesorhizobium sp. M1322; assembly: GCF_040318085.1. Classification (NCBI taxonomy): domain Bacteria; kingdom Pseudomonadati; phylum Pseudomonadota; class Alphaproteobacteria; order Hyphomicrobiales; family Phyllobacteriaceae; genus Mesorhizobium; species Mesorhizobium sp. M1322. The sequence goes on along the minus strand of NZ_JAMYLP010000132.1, from coordinate 3,981 downwards.
AGCCAGAAGCGTAACGGCATCGGCGATTTCACCAAGATCCCGAACGGCACCGGCGGGCTCGAGGACCGCTTGCCGGTGCTGTGGACCACCGGCGTCAACACCGGCCGGCTGACGATGAACGAATTCGTCGCGGTGACCTCGACCAACATCGCGAAAATCCTCAACATGTATCCGAAGAAGGGCGCCATCGTCGAAGGCGCCGACGCCGACATCGTCGTCTGGGACCCGAAGCGCAAGAAGACGATCACCTCCAAGAAGCAGCAGTCGGTGATCGACTACAACGTCTTCGAAGGTTTCGAGGTGACCGGCCTGCCGCGCTTCGTCTTCTCGCGCGGCGAACTGTCGATCGAGGAGAACGAGGTCAAGGCGAAGCTCGGCCATGGCGAGTTCGTCGCTCGTGAGCCGAATGCAGCAGTCAACCGGGCGCTGTCGACCTGGAAGGAAATTTCCGCGCCGCGCAAGGTGGAACGCACCGGTATTCCGGCGACCGGGGTGTGAGCTTGCGCAAGGACGGTACTGTCCCGGTGCTAGTTATTGCCGAAGTCGGCGCTGCCCCTCATCCGCCTGCCGGCACCTTCTCCCCGTATAGAGACGGGGAGAAGGGGCTGAACGCAACCTCGGCGTTCTTTCTGGCGACGTCGGAGATTGGCGAAATCGTTTGCGAAGGCGTCCTTCTCCCCGTCGCTATACGGGGAGAAGTGCCCGGCAGGGCGATGAGGGGCAGCGCAAACCTGAAGCGATTGCACTTATGCCGGCCTTAGGCGACCAACCCGTCCAGTTCCGGCAGCAGGACGACGCTTTCCTGTTCGTTGGGATCGGTGCGGGCGATGACCGCCGAGGCCGGGCCGTCGCTCAGATTGGCCGGCAGATGCGGCACCCCGGCGGGAATGTAAAAGAGGTCGCCGGCCTTGACCACGATCTGCTGTTCAAGCCGGTCGCCATACCAGGTATGGACCTCGCCGGAGAGCACATAGATCGCCGTTTCATGGCTTTCGTGCATATGCGCCTTAGCGCGGGCACCGGGCGGCATGGTGAGCAGATGCATGCAGATGCCGGTAGAGCCGACCGTCTCGGCGGCGATACCGGTGAAATAACTCAGTCCCTGCTTGCCTTCATAAGAGCTTTCAGGGCGGATAAGATGACAAGTGGGTTTGGGCGGCATCGGGGAGACTCTCGATCGAGTGGGAACTCTCAGTCGGATAGGACGGGGCGAGTGGAAAGCAACATCGCGGCAAAATCAACCGGATTCCGGCCGGCGCAGCAGCGGCGCAAAAAGGCAGGCTGCGGCCTATGACGGGAACATCGCCAGCCGTCGTTTCGGCAAGTAAGCTCGGCCTGACCTTCCAGACCAGTGACGGTCCGGTGCAGGCGCTGTCGAATGTCGACCTGACCATCGGCAAGGGCGAGTTTGTGTCCTTCATCGGGCCGTCCGGTTGTGGCAAGACGACCTTGCTGCGGGTCATCGCCGATCTGGAGAAGCCGACCTCGGGAAGCATCTCCGTCAACGGCATGACGCCCGAGCAGGCGCGCCAGAGCCGCGCCTATGGCTATGTCTTCCAGGCGGCGGCGCTTTATCCGTGGCGCACGATCGAGCGCAACGTGGCGCTGCCGCTGGAGATCATGGGCCTGTCCAAGTCAGAGCAGGCGGCGCGCATCAAGCGCACGCTCGATCTCGTCAACCTGGGCGGCTTCGAGCAGAAATACCCGTGGCAGCTTTCCGGCGGCATGCAGCAGCGCGCCTCGATCGCGCGGGCGCTGGCCTTCGATGCCGATCTTTTGTTGATGGACGAGCCGTTCGGCGCGCTGGACGAGATCGTGCGCGACCATCTTAATGAACAGCTGCTGGAACTGTGGGAGCGGACCAACAAGACCATCTGCTTCGTCACCCATTCCATTCCCGAGGCGGTCTACCTTTCGACGCGGATCATCGTCATGTCGCCGCGCCCGGGCCGCGTCAGCGACGTCATCGAATCGACGCTGCCGAAGCAGCGGCCGCTCGACATCCGCGAGACGCCGGAGTTCCTGTCGATCGCGGCACGGGTGCGTGATGGGCTCAGGGCAGGACACAGCTATGAGGATTGAGGTGAAGCGGAACTGGCTTGCACCTTCAACGCAGGAGGTGCATCGCCCTTGCGAGGCAGGCGCTAACCGTCCTTTCGTCACCCTAGGGCGGAGCCGCCGCGAAGTGGCGTTCATTGAGAGCGCGGCCAACAACGCCTTCGTCATCCTAGGGCGAAGCAAGGAGCGAAGCGACGCGGCGCAGACCCTAGGATCCATGCCGTTACCTCCCCGCTCCGCAACGGTGCGGAACATCGCTCCCTGTCTCGAGGGAACGTCGTCTGCCGTGGCTTGCCTGGCGGATATTCTGGACCGCTTGGGCCTTTCGGCCGAGGTCACGGAATGGATCCTAGGGTCTACGCCCGCCGCTTCGCGGCGGCTCCGCCCTAGGATGACGAAGGCCTGGTTGACCGCGCTCTCGATTTGCGCCGCTTCGCGGCGGCTTCGCCCTAGGATGACGAAAGCGTGGTTACCCCCTCGCGTAACGCACAGTGTGCATCCGTCTGGCGAAGGCTGCTAGATGGACTCCCTTCGCGACAAGATCGTTCCGGTGACCTCGATCCTCGCTGGCGTGGTGGTCGTCTGGTATGTTTTCGCTGTCATCCTCAACGCGCCGTTCCAGCGCGATCTCGACCGCCGCGCTAACCAAACGCCGGGCGTTGTGGAATTCATCGGCAAGACGATGTCGCAGCCGAAGCCGACGCTGCCGGCGCCGCATCAGGTGGCTGTGAATTTCTTCGAGAACACTTTTCTGCGCAAGGTCACCAGCAACCGCAGCCTTGTCTACAATGCCTGGGTGACACTGTCCTCGACGCTGCTCGGCTTTGCCTTCGGCACGGCGCTCGGCATCCTGATTGCCGTCGGCATCGTGCATGTGGCGACGCTCGACCGCAGCCTGATGCCGTGGATCATCGCCTCGCAGACCATTCCGATCCTGGCAGTGGCGCCAATGATCATCGTCGTGCTGGCAGCGATCGGCGTCACCGGGCTGATTCCGAAGGCGCTGATCTCGACCTATCTGTCGTTCTTCCCGGTGGCGGTTGGCATGGTCAAGGGTTTGCGTTCACCCGAGCTTACCCATCTCGATCTGATGCACACCTACAATGCCAGCCCCTCGCAGACCTTCTGGAAATTGCGCGTGCCGGCGTCGGTGCCGTTCCTGTTCACCTCGATGAAGGTGGCGGTCGCCGCCAGCCTGGTCGGCGCCATCGTCGGCGAACTGCCGACCGGCGCCGTCGCCGGCATCGGCGCCAAGCTGCTCGCCGGCGCCTATTACAGCCAGACCATCGACATCTGGTCGGCGCTGGTTGCCGGCTCGGTGGTGGCGGCGCTGCTGGTGATGGTGGTCGGCATTGCCGGGCGCATCGTCGACCGCGCCATGGGAGGCAGGCCGGCATGAGCGGTCTCCTCAGCCTTTCGTCGATCACGCCCCGCTCGTGGCAAGGGTATGCAGCGCTTGCGCTTCTTGCCGGCGCGATCCTTCTTTGGCCGCTTGTCGATGCGACGCCCGGCTATGACATCGCGACCGCGGCTTTGATTTTCTTGTTGCTGCTTCTGGCAACCGAGGCCGACAATTTCCCACCGGCAATTGGCGTGGTGTTGCTCTTCCTCGGCGCGCATGGCGCGGCGTGGCTGCTGCTCGCCGGCATAACCGGCAATGAAGGCACCGCTCGCGCCTCCTTCTATTTGCTGCTTGCTGCTGCATGGCTTCTGGCCTGGCGCTGCGTGACGGTCCTGTCCGCACTTCGCCCGACCTCGCGCTGGGCGGCGACCGCTTTGAGGCTGATCATTCCGGCGATCTTCGGCGCCTGGATCCTGATCATCTGGGAGGCGGTGACGCGCGGCGCAGGCATTCCTTTCATCCTGCTGCCGCCGCCAAGCGCCATCGGCGTTCGTATCGCCAATTCGCTGCCGGTGCTGGCC
>NZ_JAMYLP010000131.1:0-10984 GCF_040318085.1 Mesorhizobium sp. M1322 | reverse complement strand
TAAGCTCTGAAATCGTCATGTGTCGAAGCCCTCAAAGGCTCCGAACATCGTCCTTCACGCCGATCACCGAAAGGTGCCGTCGGGACATCGCTTACCTTAGATTGTACAAGGTATCTGGATCGGACGAGCGATTTCCGGAGAATTACTTGTCTTCTGAGGAACCCGCACTCGCCGCGCTTGGTGCTTTGCCGAGATCTAGTTCGGTTGCCTTTGCACTCGATGACATTATCGGGATGGCGCGCGACATACTGGGTAACAGGGCACGCCATACGACATGCCTAGCAATAGGGGCGAAGCCTCACGCCCTGGCACCTGGTATAGCTGCGCTTGCTGATGAACGTATCCAAGTCGTATGTCGGACACCAAAGGCTTACGTTGCTAGCGATGTATCCGCTGCCGGTCCTATTTTCAAGTTTACAATCGAGGACCGCTTCGACCCGCTGTCGTGTTTGCCAACATAAGAATTGATCTTTCGTGCCTTCCTTTCTTTTCACAATATCGTAGCGGGATATACCCAAGAAAAAGGCCCAAGCTGGGGCAAGGCCCTGAGGTACGGTCAGGGTGCCTCGTAGGTTTGTGGGCCGTTGATTGACTAGCCACGCTCCGGAATTTGACCTCTTTCCTTTCATAGCGCGCGGAGTTCAAGTTCGGATCGGTCTCGGTTGAGCCAGCTCAATTAACGTCTTTGTCGTCTCGATGAATTGCCGAACTGCTTCGAGCTCGTCTTCCGAAACCCGGCCGCCTTCATAATGGTGCAGGACGTCATTTGCCTTTGCCACGTAGGAGTTCAGGCCCAGTCGGCGGACGTGTTCGTACCTTTTTTCGGCAAGAGGCAGCAATTCGCCAAGCATTTTACCCTTGCCGTTCTTTCTTCTACTCTCCTCCTCGGTGAGATAGAATTCCTTGAGCACTCGCTCCACGACTGCCCGGCACATTGCGATAGCTGCTGCTGGCAAGCCAAAGACGTATGCTTTCGTAGCATCGTCGAGGAGAGCGATGAGGGCCCCTGGAACGCCTTCCGGGACGGCTCCTTCCATATGGGATGGAACCAGCGTCTTCGGCAACGTGTCCCACCGCTCCTCTATCTTTGCTAAGTCGATCCCAACTACGTGAGTGAACCATTCATATGCTATCACACCCTCTCGCAGGCCTTCCTCAACGTCCCAAATCCATTGGACCATTGTATCCACTGATTGAGCCGCATCGAGGGGTTTCGCCGAATTCGGAGTCTTGTTCGGAGGCCGCCCGCCCGGATTAAGGATTTCTGATGCGGGGATGCCGTCGACCTGCTCATCTGCCCCTGGAAAAAGGGCATGGAAGTAAAGTCGATCGTAGACTCTACTCACCTCGTCCGCAAAGACTTCCCTGTACAACTTGTATCGCTCGATAAACCAGCTCGGCACGTTTCGGAGGTATCGACCGTTTGCGCGCTCCATTTCGAATGCGCGTTCCCAAAAAAACAAAGACCCGACTACCCGCCGTGCGTCCGGACTGTTTTTTACCAGCATTTCGATCCGCGACGCGTCGTTGCCTAACCAATGCTCAAGTTGCTGGAAGGCGCGATCGAACTCATTGAACGATAAAATCATCTTCCCGGCCTCAGTGCACGTTCGGCAATGTGGAATGACCAGGATGAATTCTAGCCCCACTTGTCATGCTGTTCCATCAGATCGTGCAGCATAGGGTAGAATCTGCCGACCAGCAGTCGAAGGGCGTCCCGAACATTTAATTTGTCACACTCCTGTCACAGCGATCCTCAAAAAATGGCTATCTGGATGAGGATTGCGTGTAGCGAGAAAACATCGTAGACTGCGTCAAGCAGCTGAATTTATTCAGTGTTTTCGATAAGGAGTGTAGCGAAGCGAACTCTGCTCAGCGGGAGAGCACTGCATTGACATTGCAGGGGTCACAGGTTCAATCCCTGTCACGCCCACCATCCAGACAATCCGCTGTCGCTCGTACCCGCAGATTCGCCGTCCTTGCGCGGGCTGGACCACGTGAACGCCGTATTTTCGAGAATGCCAAAATCGGAAGCGTTGATTTTTGGCCCAGCCAATGCTTTCGGCGAGCGATTTTGCATTGGCCATGGCCAAGAGACGGCCGCCGCCCAAACCCTGATATCTGGTGGCGGCAGTCAGCGTCGATTGAGGATCACGCCGCGCCGAGGCGGAGATCGCCCTTCTCGATATGCTGGAGAAACCACGTATAGGTCTGCTCCAGTCCGCTCTGAAGCGAGTACCGCGGCCGCCAGCCCGTGGCAAACAGCCGAGACACGTTCATCAGCTTGCGCGGCGTGCCGTCCGGCTTCGTCGCATCGAATGTGAGCACCGCCTCGGCGCCGATGACGGACAGCATGGTCCGGGCCAGCTCGGCAATGGTGATGTCTTCGCCCGAACCGACATTGACGTGGCTGTCGCCGGCATAGTTTTTCAGCAGCCAGACCAGAGCGTCGGCGGCGTCGTCGACATGCAGGAACTCGCGCATCGGCGTGCCCGATCCCCAGACTTCCAGGGTTTTGTCGCCAGCCCGCTTGGCCTTGTGCGCCTTGCGCATAAGGGCTGGTACGACATGGCTGGTGGACAGGTCGAAATTGTCGCCGGGGCCATAAAGGTTGGTCGGCATCGCTGAGATGTATTCGACGCCGTACTGGCGCCGATAGGCCTGGCACAGTTTCAGCCCGGTGATCTTGGCGATCGCATACCATTCGTTGGTGGGTTCGAGCGGACCGGTGAGCAAGGCGTCCTCGGAGATCGGCTGCGCCGCAAATTTCGGATAGATGCAGGACGAACCGAGAAACAGCAATTTCTGCACCTCGTTGCGAAAGGCGCTCTCGATGACGTTGGTCTGCATGATGAGATTGTCCTGCAGAAAATCGACTGGCAACCTGTTGTTTGCCAGGATGCCGCCGACCTTGGCCGCCGCCATCACCACCGCATCCGGCCTGTGTCCAGCCATCCAGCGCCGCACGCCGGCCTGATCCATGAGATCGAGTTCATCGTGGGATGCGGTCAGGACCTCGCAGTCCTCGTCCGCCAGCCTGCGCAATATGGCCGAGCCGACCATGCCGCGATGCCCAGCCACGAAAATGCGCTTGCCCCTTAGGTCGAAATCCATTGGCGTATCCCTATGCAGAACGGCCGCTATGACCCTATGGCGTCGGCGCGCCGGATGGGCCTGCCTCGGACGCATACCGCATACAGATTTGCCCGGACAAGGCAAATCGGAGATTTGGGCGAACTCTTCTTGTGGTAGGCGGTCAGACACCCGCGACGGTGCACAGGCTCTTCATTCTTGCGACGGCAAGCTCCGGGTCGGCCAGCAATCCGGCCTGGTCGGCAAGGCGAAACACATCGGCGTAATGGCAAATGCCGCGCGCCGATTGCATGCCGCCGATCATCGAAAAATGCTCCTGGTGACCGTTTAGCCACGCCATGAGGACGATACCGGCCTTATAGTATTCGGTCGGCGCCTCGAAAATTTTCCGCGACAAAGGCACCGTCAGCGCCATCAGCGCGTCATAGCCGGCGCGGTCGCCGGCGGCCAGTTTCGCCAGCGCGGCATTGGCGACCGGCGCGATGGCATCGAAAATCCCGAGCAGTGCGTGTGAGTGTCTTTCGCCATCGCCGGCGATCAGCTCGGGGTAGTTGAAGTCGTCGCCGGTGAACATGATGACACCTTCAGGCAGCCGGTTGCGCAGGGCAACCTCTTTGCCGGCATCGAGCAGCGATATCTTGATTCCCTCGACCTTGCCGGCGTGGCGTTCGATGATGGTAGCGACCGTGTCGAGCGCGGTGTCGAAATCATCGCTGCCCCAATAACCCTTCAGCGCCGGATCGAACATGTCGCCCAGCCAGTGCAGGATGACCTTGCCGGATGCCTGGGACAGGATGCGGTCATAGACGCTGACATAGTCGTCGGGACCCTTGGCGACACTCGCCAGCGCGCGGCTGGCCATCATGATCGCCTTGCCGCCCAGGCCTTCGATGAAATCGAACTGCTGTTCATAGGCCGCGATGACATTGTCGAGCGTCCTGGCTGCGCCTGGCGCCAGATGGTCTGTTCCGGTACCTGAGGCGAGATCGGCGCCCTCGACGGTTCGCGCCTCGGCGATCGAGCGGCGGATCAATTCCCTGGCGTTTGTCCAGTCGAAACCCATGCCACGCTGTGCAGTATCCATCGCCTCGGCGATACGGAAACCGAGCCGCCAGAGATAACGGCGGAACGCCATCGTGCGCTCCCAGTCGACCGCTGGATGAGCCCATGGATCGGTCATCTCGAGGGGATCGGCAACGACATGGGCGGCGGCATAGGCGATACGCGAAAACCGCGCGCCGATCACCGGCTGTGCCGGCTGGCCGACAAGGCGATAGCGAGTGCTGCGACCGCCCTCCCCGGGCAAGGCAATGTCCATCGATCTCTCCCTTGGTCGCGCCTATAAATGGAACGTTCCAATAAATCAAGAACTTTTATGGATTCTCAATCCACGCCAAAAAATGCTGCATCGCAGCGACGAAGTCCCTCAAGAGTGCCGCTTTCAAGCGCCCAGTGCCCGATTTTTCAAAGTGAGGAAAAATCCCGGTTGACTCGAAGCCGACCCAGAATTAGAACGTTCCAATCAATTCGACCAGAAAGTACCGGAGGACGATCTGGATGGCCAGCAGGCCCAAGGCGACGATACTCGACATTGCCCGTGAGGCGGGCGTGTCCAAGTCGACGGTGTCGCTCGTGCTGCAGGGCAGCGGTCTGATCCGGCCTGAGACCGCGCTGAAGGTCCGCAAGGCGATCGAGGATGTCGGCTATGTCTACAACCGCGGCGCCGCCAATCTGCGCAAGGCCCATTCCAACGTCATCGGCATGGTCATCAACGATCTCACCAACCCGTTTTTCGCCGAAATGGCGGTCGGCATGGAGCGTGTCTTCCAGTCGGCGGGCATCGTGCCGTTCATCGCCAACACGGCGGAGAACCCGGTGCGCCAGGAAGAGGTGCTGAAATCGCTTATGGAGCAAGGTGTCGCCGGGCTGATCGTGTCGCCGGCGCGCGGCACGACTCCCGGTGCGTTCCGCCGCATAGAGATGGCGGGCCTTCCGATCGTCTTCACCATGCGCCGCCTTCCCGAAAGCCGCATACCGGTGATCGCGCCCGACAATCATCGCGGCGCCTGGCTCGCCACCGCCCATCTGATCGGCAAAGGGCATCGCCGGCTGGCGTTCTTCGGCGGCTCATCGGACCTGGTGGTCTATCACGAGCGGCTGGGCGGTTTTCGGGAAGCCTGTGAGGCGCTCGGCATCGCCAAGCGCGATACACTGGTCGTTGAAGGCGAAACCAGCCGCAAGGGCGGCATTGCCTGCCTGGAAACAGCTCTCGCGATGGCCGATCCGCCGACCGCGGCGCTGTGCTTCAACGATGCGGTCGCCTTCGGCGTCATGCTGGCGCTGCGCAAGCGCGGCCTCGAGCCCGGTGCGGATTTCGCCGTCGTCGGCTTCGACGACGTGGTCGAAGCCCAGCATTACATGCCGGCGCTGACCAGCGTCGCGGTGGATTCGGCAGGCCTGGGCGAGCGCGCCGCCCATGTCATGCTGAAGATGATCCAGTCGCGCACCACGCGCGCCGAGGATCATATCGGCGCCGTCAATCTCGTCGTCAGGGACAGTTGCGGTCCTGATCGTCGTACGGGAATGGGAGACGCGGCATGACTGTCAAATGGGGACTGATCGGCGCAAGCACGATCGCCAGGCAATTCATGATCAGCGCCATCCGCGCGCAACCGAACAGCGAGATCGCGGCGGTGATGAGTTCCAGCCCGGAGCGCGCCACTTCCTATGCTAAGGAGAACGGCATTCCGCTTGCCGTCTCGACGCTCGATGAATTGCTAGCCTCCGACATCGACGCCGCCTACATCTCGACCACCAACGAATTGCATCTCGAACAGGCGTTAGCCGCCATCAAGGCGGGAAAACATGTGCTGTGCGAAAAGCCGCTGGCGCTGACCAGTGCCGATGCGCGCACAATGGTCGCCGCCGCCAAGGCGGCCGGCATCGTACTCGGCACCAACCATCATCTGCGCAATGCCGGCTCGCACCGGGCAATGCGCGAAGCCATCGCCGCCGGCCGCATCGGCAGACCGATTGCCGCGCGCGTCTTCCACTCCGTCTATCTGCCTGAGAATCTGCAGGGCTGGCGTATCACCAGGCCGGAAGCCGGCGGCGGCGTGGTGCTCGACATCACCGTGCACGATGCCGACACGCTGCGCTTCGTGCTCGGCGACGATCCGCTCGAGGTTTCGGCGTTCACGCAGGCCGCAGGCATGGCCGGCGGCGGGTTGGAAGACGGCGCCATGTGCATCTGGCGCTTTGGATCGGGCGTCATCGCCCAGTCGCACGAGGGTTTCACCACCAAATTCGCCGGCACCGGCTTCGAGGTGCATGGCAGCGAAGGCTCCCTGATCGCAAAAGATGTGATGACGCAGAAGCCGATCGGCTCTGTACTGCTGCGCACGGCAAAAGGCGAGGAGGAATTAAGCTTCGACCGCGAAGATCTCTATGTCAGGTCTTTGCGCCAGTTCCATGCGGCGATCCGTGGCGAAGGCCAGCCGTCGGCCACTGGTGAAGACGGCGTCTGGTCGCTGACATCAGCCGAAGCGGCATTGCAATCCGCCAAGTCGGGCAAATCAGTCGCGGTCGACCCGAAACTCGGAGGCGCAAGGTGAGCAAGCTCGTCTCCGCCGCGCAAGCCGCCAGCCTGATCAGGGACGGCATGGTTGTTTCCGTGTCGTCGTCGAGCGGTCTCGGTTGCCCGGACACGGTGCTCGCCGCCATCGGCGAGCGCTTCGACGCGGAAGGCCATCCGAAGAACATCACGACACTGCATCCAATCGCCGCCGGCGACATGTACGGCATTAGGGGTATCGACCATCTGGCCAAGCCCGGCCTGTTGAAGTGCACGCTGTGTGGCTCCTATCCCTCCGGCCCGTCATCCTCTGAACCGCCGCAGATCTGGAAGATGATCGGCAACAATTCGGTCGCTGCCTACAATGTGCCCTCCGGCATATTGTTCGACATGCATCGCGAGGCCGCCGCCAAGCGGCCCGGCGTGCTGACCAAAGTGGGGCTCGACACCTTTGCCGACCCGCGTCACCAGGGCTGCGCCATGAACGCGGCCGCCAGCGAGCCGATTGTTTCGGTGCAGCAGTTCGACGGTGAGGAATGGCTCTATTTCCGCTCGATCATCCCTGATGTCTCGATCATCCGAGCGACGACCGCCGACGAGCGCGGCAACCTCACCTATGAGCATGAGGGCGCCTATCTCGGCGGGCTGGAACAGGCGCTCGCCGCCCGCAACAATGGCGGCATCGTCATCGCGCAGGTCAAGCGCGTCGTCGAGAACGGCACGCTGAAGCCGCATGACGTGCGCGTCCCCGGTGTGCTGGTCGACCACATCGTGGTGGCGGCCGACCAGTTGCAGACGACGCTGACGCCCTACGACCCGGCCATCTCCGGCGAGATCTTCCGGCCGCTGTCGAGCTTCCGTAACGCCGAGATGAGTGTCCAGAAGGTCATCGCTCGGCGCGTCGCCATGGAGCTTGCCGACGGCATGGCGGTCAATATCGGTTTCGGCATCTCGGCCAATGTGCCGCGCATCCTTATCGAGGAAGGCCAGCACGGCAAGGTCACCTGGGTGATCGAACAGGGCGCGGTCGGCGGCGTGCCACTGCTCGACTTCAAGTTCGGCTGCTCGTCGAACGCCGACGCGTTCATGCCTTCGCCGCACCAGTTCATCTATTTCCAGGGCGGCGGCTTCGACGCCTCGCTGCTGTCCTTCCTGCAGATTGACCGCCACGGCTCGGTCAACGTGTCGAAGCTTTCGGCGCGGCCGCACGTCACCGCCGGCGCCGGCGGCTTCGTCGACATCACCGCACGGGCGAAGAAGATCGTGTTTTCCGGCTTCTTTAATGCCGGCGCAAAGCTGTCGCTGGCCGATGGCGGCATCCGTATCGACGGGGAAGGCAAGGTCAAGAAGGTCGTCGGCGAGGTCGAGCACATCTCCTTCTCCGGCAAGCGCGCCGTCGCGCAAGGACAGGACATCTCCTATGTCACCGAACGCTGCGTCATGAAGCTGACGCCGGATGGGCTGATGGTGACGGAGCTGGCACCCGGAATCGATCTTCAGCGCGACGTGCTGGCGCAGGCCGAGATTCCACTCGGTGTCGCCAACGACCTGAAAATGACGCCGGACGCGCTCTATCGTGACCGGCCGATCGGACTGTCGCTCAATGGCGGCGCCTCCCTTGGAGGCGCGCATGTCTGAGCGTCTCGTCACCTTTGAAACCGACGGCGACCTCGGCATCGTCACACTGCGCCGGCCGGAGAAATTCAATGCGCTCGACATCCCGATGCTGCGCGCGCTGGATGCCGCGCACGACGCGGCCGAGGCCGCGGACGGTGTCCGTGTCGTGCTGCTGTGCGGCGAGGGCAAGGGCTTTTGCTCGGGTGGCGATGTCGAAGCGTGGTCGCAAATGAGTGCCGCCGATTTCCAGGTGCAATGGGTTCGCTACGGCCACCGCGTCTTCGACCGGTTGGCGCGGCTGCGGCAACCGACGATCGCCGTTCTGTCCGGCCATGCGCTGGGCGGCGGGCTGGAACTGGCGGCCGCCTGCGACTTCCGTGTCGCCGAGGCGCACGTCAAATTAGGTTTTCCGGAAACCTCAATCGGCGTAGTGCCCGGCTGGTCCGGCACGCAGCGCGCGGTACGCCGTTTCGGTGCGCAGACGGTGCGGCGCATGGCAATCGGCGGCGAAGTTTTCATGGCGGCCGAAGCACTCGCTCTGGGCATCGTCGACCGGGTGGTCGACACAGGCAAAGCATTCACCGAGGCCAAGGCCTGGGCCGGCAAGATCGCCGAGCGCGGCCCGCTGGCAACCGAGGCCGCCAAGCTGATGATCGCGGTCGCCGAGGGCGAGGAAAGTGCTGCCGCGACAGAGGCGCTGGCCAGCGGCTTCATCGCGCTGACCGGCGACCTCAAGGCCGGTGTCGACGCTTTCAAGACCAAGCAGAAACCAGCGTTTTCAAGATCCTAGAATGCAAGCGGAACCTCACATGAACTTGCCCCTCGAGATCGCCATGCCCGCCGAGGCATCCGCGGCCCCGAAGACCTACCGGCTGCTGATCGACGGCAAGTTTGTCGATGCACGCGACGGCCGGACGCTGGAGCGCAATAGCCCCGGCCACGGCTTCACCGTTTCGCGCTATGCGCAAGCCGGCGAAGCGGAAGTCGAGGCAGCGGTACAGGCCGCGCACAATGCTTTCGAGACCGGCCCCTGGCCGCGCATGAAGGCCGGCGAGCGCGCCGCGATCCTGCTCAAGGCGGCGGATCTGATCGAGGCGCGGCTCGAGGAAATTGCCCGGCTCGACGCGCTGGAATCCGGCAAGCCAATCGCCCAGGCGCGCGGCGAGATCGGCGGCGCCGTCGACATCTGGCGCTATGCCGCGGCGCTTGCCCGCACGCTGCATGGCGAAACCTACGCCAGCCTCGGCGACGCCATGCTCGGCGTCGTGCTGCGTGAACCGATCGGCGTCGTCTCGATCATCACGCCATGGAATTTTCCGTTCCTCGTCGTCAGCCAGAAACTGCCGTTCGCGCTCGCCGCCGGCTGCACGGCGGTGGTCAAGCCGAGCGAGATGACCTCGGCCTCGACCTTCGTGCTCGGCGACATCCTGATGCAGGCCGGCTTGCCGGATGGCGTCGTCAACATCCTCGCTGGCCTGGGCGCCGAAGTCGGCGCGCCGATGGTCAGCCATCCGCTGGTCGAGATGGTGTCGTTCACCGGCTCCACCCGGGTCGGCAAGATGACCATGGCGTCGGCTGCGAACTCGCTGAAGAAGGTTTCGATGGAGCTCGGCGGCAAGAACGGCCAGATCGTCTTTCCAGATGCCGACCTCGAAGCCGCCGCCGACGCGTCGGTGTTTGGCGGCTTTTTCAACGCCGGCGAGTGCTGCAACGCCGGCAGCCGGCTGATCGTCCATGAGGCGATCGCCGACGACTTCCTCGGCGCAGTGAAGGCGCTCACCGCCAGGGTCACCGTCGGCGATCCGCTCGACGACAGCATCAAGGTCGGCGCGATGATCTCTTCCGAGCACCTTTCCAAGGTCACCGGCTACGTGACGGCGGCGGCAAACGACGGCAGCAGCGTCTATTGCGGCGGCAAGCAGATCGCTTCCAGTGCCGGTCAATATCTCGACCCGACCATCCTTCGCGGCGTCACCGAAGACATGGCCATTGCACGTGAAGAAGTGTTCGGCCCGGTGCTCTCGGTGCTGACGTTTGAATCGATTGAAGAGGCGTTGCGCATCGCCAACAACACGCCCTATGGTTTATCGGCGGGCGTGTGGAGCGCCAGCATCGACACCTGCATGTCGGTGGCGCGGAATGTGCGTTCGGGAACCGTTTGGGTGAACACGTTCATGGAAGGTTATCCCGAGCTGCCTTTCGGAGGCTACAAGCAGTCCGGTCTCGGACGCGAACTCGGCAAGCGCGCCGTCGAGGACTATACCGAGGAAAAGACGATCCAGTTTCATCGCGGTCAGCGCACCGGATGGTGGGTCGGCTGAGTTGGAAAGAACCCGGCGGACAACCGCCGGTCGTGTAGCTGCAACAAGGGAGGAAGTACATGTTGCGCAAATTGCTTATCGGAACGGCTCTCGGGTCGGGTCTTGCGTTCGCGGCCCATGCCCAGGACGTCAAGGAAGTCGAGATGCTGCATTGGTGGACGTCTGGCGGCGAAGCGGCTGCTTTGAACGTGCTCAAGGAAGATCTGGCCAAGCAGGGCTTTGCCTGGAAGGACGTGCCCGTGGCCGGCGGCGGGGGCGCCCCCCCCCCGCCCCCCCGGGAGGCCCGGGGGGCGGGCGGGCCCAAACCCCCCCCCCCCCCCCAGCGCCGCGTTTAACTGCGGGGCAAATGACGCGGCCGGGGGGATGGGCGGCGGACCCA
>NZ_JAMYLP010000130.1:0-11270 GCF_040318085.1 Mesorhizobium sp. M1322 | reverse complement strand
TTTCTCACACCCCCCCTGCCCCCTCCCCCCCCCCACTGCCTCGGCGACAACCACCCCCCGGGCGGGCCGGGCCCCCCCCCTTTCTTATTGAGACTTGAGAAACTTACCGCAGGCGGGAAGCTGTCCGCTCCGGACCTTGGCGCCGAGATCAGGCGAGTTCGAAGCGATCGGCGTTCATCACCTTGTTCCACGCCGCCACGAAGTCGTTGGTAAACTTTTCCTTGGCGTCGGCGGTTGCATAGACTTCCGCTAGGGCGCGCAGCTGCGAGTGCGAGCCGAAGATGAGGTCGACGCGGGTGCCGCTCCACTTGAGCTCACCTGTCGCCCGGTCGCGTCCTTCGAACACGTCCTTGGCGTCCGATGTCGACTTCCACACCGTGCCCATGTCGAGCAGGTTGACGAAGAAGTCATTCGTCAGCGTCTCCCGCCGTTTGGTGAAGACGCCGTGCGTTGACTGGTCGGTATTTGCGCCGAGCACACGCAGGCCGCCGACGAGGACCGTCATCTCCGGCGCCGTCAGCGTCAGCAATTGCGCCCGGTCCACCAGCGCCTCCTCGGGCGACAAACGCTGCCTGCCGCCGAGATAGTTGCGGAAACCGTCGGCGGCCGGTTCGAGCGGGGCGAAGGAGTCGACGTCGGTCTGCTCCTGCGAGGCATCCATGCGCCCCGGCGTGAACGGGACCTTCACGTCGTTGCCGGCGTCCTTTGCGGCCTTTTCGATTGCGGCGCCGCCGCCAATGACGATCAGGTCGGCAAGCGAGACTTTCTTGTCGCCGGACTGCGAAGTATTGAACTCCTTCTGGATCGCGTCGAGTTTCTCCAGGACCTTTGCCAACTGAGCCGGCTGGTTGACGTCCCAGTCTTTCTGCGGCGCGAGGCGAATGCGCGCGCCGTTGGCGCCACCGCGCTTGTCGGAGCCACGGAAGGTCGAGGCGGACGCCCAGGCGGTCGAGACCAATTGCGGCACCGAAAGGCCGGAGGCGAGGATCTTCGCCTTCAGGGCGGCCACGTCCAGTTCATCGACCAAAACATGATCGACTGCAGGGATAGGATCCTGCCACGGCAGCTCTTCCTTAGGAACGAGCGGGCCGAGATAGCGCACGATCGGGCCCATGTCGCGGTGGGTCAGTTTATACCACGCGCGGGCGAAGGCGTCGGCGAACTGGTCCGGATTCTGATGGAAGCGCCGTGATATCTTTTCGTAGGCAGGATCGAACCGCAAAGCGAGGTCGGTGGTCAGCATCGATGGCGCGTGACGCTTGGCTGCATCGTGCGCATCCGGTACGGTGCCGGCGCCCGCGCCGCCCTTCGGCGTCCACTGGTGCGCGCCGGCCGGGCTCTTGGTCAGCTCCCATTCGAAGCCGAACAAATTGTCGAAGAAGTTGTTGCCCCACTTCGTCGGCGTCGTGGTCCAGGTCACTTCCAGGCCGCTGCCTATCGCGTCACCGCCTTTGCCGATGCCAAACGTGCTCGCCCAGCCGAGGCCCTGCTCTTCGATGCCGGCGGCTTCCGGCTCCGCGCCCACCAGCGTCGCATCGCCGGCGCCGTGGGTCTTGCCGAAGGTATGTCCGCCGGCGATGAGCGCGCCGGTCTCCTCGTCGTTCATGGCCATGCGCGCGAAGGTCTCGCGAATATCGCGCGCCGCGGCCAGCGGATCCGGGTTGCCATTCGGCCCTTCCGGATTGACGTAGATCAAACCCATCTGCACGGCGGCGAGAGGGTTCTGGAGGTCGCGTTCGCCGCTGTAGCGCTCGTCGGCCAGCCACTTGCCTTCGGGACCCCAGTAGATGTCCTGTTCGGGCTCCCAGACGTCGGCGCGCCCGCCGGCAAAACCGAAGGTCTTGAAGCCCATCGATTCCAGGGCGACGTTGCCGGTGAGAATCATCAGGTCGGCCCAGGAGATCTTGCGGCCGTATTTCTGCTTGATCGGCCACAGCAGCCGGCGGGCCTTGTCGAGGTTGACGTTGTCCGGCCAGCTGTTCAGCGGCGCGAAGCGCTGCTGGCCGGCTCCGGCACCGCCGCGGCCGTCGCCGATGCGGTAGGTGCCGGCGCTGTGCCAGGCCATGCGAATGAACAGCGGCCCGTAATGGCCAAAGTCGGCCGGCCACCACTCCTGCGAATCCGTCATCAAGGCATGCAGGTCCTTGATCACGGCGTTCAGGTCGAGACTCCTGAATTCCTTGGCGTAATCGAACGCCTCGCCCATTGGATCGGACAATGCGGATTGCTGGTGGAGGACTTGGACATTCAGCTGGTTCGGCCACCAGTCACGGTTGGCCCTGGCAATGGTTGTGTGAACGACCGGGCATTTTCCTGCGCTATTGTCATCGGTCTTTGCGTCCATCGTTCTCTCCGATTTGTGGATTTTCCGGGATTTGTTTTCCGGGATTTGTTGATTTTTCCGGACAGGCTTTGAGCCACGCCATTCTGGAATGGTTCCAGACTAGGCCGCATTGCCGATAAAAACAAATTGCCTTTCCTGTTTGTTGCGATAGGTTTTCCTTATGATTGGTCTCACCGTCCGGCAGATGCAATATTTCGAGGCACTGGCGCAGACGCTGCATTTCGGCCGCGCCGCGAAGCTGGCCGGCGTCAGCCAGCCGGCGCTGTCCTCGCAAATCGCGGAGATGGAGCTGCGGCTGAATTGCCGGCTGTTCGAGCGCGGCGGCAAATCGGTTCGGATGACCGACGAGGCACTGGCCATGCTGCCGCGTATCGAGCGCATTCTTGCCGATATCCGCGAGATCGAGACCACGGCCCGGCGCGGCCGTCCCGCCATGGAAGGACGCTTCCGGCTCGGCATCATCCCGACGGTGGCGCCCTATCTCCTGCCGCATGTGCTGCCGGAGCTGAAACGGCGTTTCCCGGCCTTGCAGCTCGAATTGCGCGAAGCGGTGACGGCGTCGCTGGTCGAGGACACCGCCCTGGGAAAGCTCGACGCCTTCATCGCGGCCCTTCCCCTCGATCAGCCCGGGCTGATCACCGAGGCGCTTTTCTCCGACCGGTTCTTCCTTGCCGTGCCGGCCGACGATCCCGCCTTCGCCTCGCCGCCGGTTCCGCCGGAAAGTCCGGCGCTGGAAAGGCTGATGCTGCTGGAGGAAGGCCATTGCCTGCGCGAACAGGCGCTTGCCGTCTGCGGCAGCGTGCGGCCGGTGGCAATGGCGAGTTATGGCGCAACCAGCCTGACGACGCTGCTGCAGATGGTGGCGCACGGGCTCGGCGTCACGCTCATTCCGGAAATGGCGGCAGGGCCGGCCAGTGGCATGCGCGATCTGAAGATCGTGCCATTCCAGGAACCGATGCCGCAGCGCACGATCTGCCTCGCCTGGCGACGCAACAAGGTCCGGCATGACGAGTGTGTCGAGCTGGCAAAGATTATCCGTGGGCTGGACACGGCGGTGTTGGCGGCGTGAGGCGCATCGTACTTTCCAACGGAAAGTCTGCTGTCGCCCCACATTCAACCGGGCGCGCCCACCGTCAATTTAGGAAAGTTACAATGAAGGCTGTCATCGTCCGGCCGGGGTACGGGATCGGCAGGGACCGAAAACCTTCATGACGAAGCCCTGACACGGACGCACGGATCGCGCCGCGCAGATCGCGTGACGGTTAGGGGAACACTACTTCGCCGGCAATCCCGCCTTGATCAAGTCGGTCACCTGTCGGTCCAGCACATCGTTGCTGACAAAAGTGATTTCACGCCATTTCTCAGCCGACCAACTCGGATCGACCTTCAGTGCCTTCTGGATGTTCGCTTTGGCTTCGTCCAACATCCCCATATTAACGTGGTTGATGGCCTTGATTAGCGGAATGTGCACCACCCAGTCGTCCTGCTCCTCCATGACAGAGGCCGACTCCTGGTATTTGCCGCCTGCCGTCAGTGCCCAGCCCTTGAACCATAAATACAGGTAGGACAAAGCCGGATCGTTCCGGATGCCGAAGTCGGACCAGGAAACCGCCTTTTGCGTATCGCCAGCTCCGATGGCCACATCAGCCAAGACAGCAGCCATGTATGCGTCGCCGGGTGCCATAGCGATTGCCGCCTCTGCTTGAGCCAAGGCCTTCTTGAAGTCACGCTCGACGTGACTTGCATATGCAAGGAGCCAGTTCCCCAATTTCTTCTCCAGGGGCGACAGGTTCGGCTTGGCCATGCCCTCTCTTGCCATCTCGCCCACAAGGCGCAGGTCTTCCTCGGGATTGTTTGACCATCCGTTGACGGCGCGGATGTAATACAGAAAACCCATCTTGAACTTCAGGAGTGAAGAGTCAGGGTATTTGGCAAGCGCCTCTGTCCAGATTTGATAAGCTTCCTCTGCCCCCTCCGGCGTGTTTTGAAGAAGCCTGTCATGACCTCGGAGATAGTAGTCGTATTCTTCCAGGCTCGCAGCGTCCTTGCTCCATGCCTCGTTGTAACGCGAACGCTTTATCTGTCCGGTGTCACTGGCCAGCGCTCCTACGATCTTCTCCGTAACCGCGTCCTGCAGCGCCATCGGGTTGTCTCCCGACTGATCAAACTTCTCCGCCCAGACGTGAGCCCCTGTCTTGGCATTGACAAGCTGCGCGACGATACGGACCTGATCCACGTCCTTCCTTACGCTCCCTTCGAGAACGTAGGACACGTTGAGGTCCTTGCCGATCTGCCGGACGTCTGTGGGCTTGCCCTTGTAGGTGAACGACGAGTTACGGGCTATGACCGACAGATCGGTCGATCTTGCCAGGCCAGCTATAATGTCCTCGCTGATGCCATCGCTGAAATAGCCAAGGTTCGGGTCGCCGCTCATATTGTCAAATGCGAGCACGGCGATCGAGGGAGCACCGGCGGAAGCCGGAGTGCCGAAAAGATCGAAATAGAGCCACGCCCCACCGGCCGTCGCAAACACGGCAATAGAAGCCGCGGCTGCCCACGGCACGTATGGATTTCGACGCCGGGAACGGGACCTGATTTTCGGAGCGCCTTCGATCTTGACGCGGAAGACAGGCACAAGCTCATCGATGTTTTTCATTCGGTGGTTGCCCATAGGCTCGAAGCCGAAATCCAGCTTCTTTTCCACCTCTTTGGCGACTTTGCCCGATACATAAACGCCGCCTGGTTCGGCCATCTGCTCCAGGCGTGCAGCTATGTTGACGCCTTCGCCGTAGAAGTCGTCGCCCTCGATTACCACTTCGCCAAGGTTCACACCGATCCGCACGTTGATGCGGTCGTCTTCGGGAACCGAAGCGTTCCTTTCAGCAAGCCCGCGCTGCAGGGCAACGGCGCATTCGACGGCATCCACAACGCTGGCGAATTCGGCCAGCAGGCCGTCGCCCATGAGTTTGAAGATGCGGCCGTGGTGTCGGGCTATCTCGGGTTCGAACAGTTCCTTGCGGCCGGCGCGCAGGCGTTCAAAGGTTCCCTCTTCGTCAGCCTCCATCATGTTGGAGTAACCGACGACATCGGCGGCAAGTATTGCAGCAAGCTTCCGGTCCATAGCCGGACTCCTCAGCAACAATGTACCACAAAACGGGCAACGAAGCACTCTTTTTGATGAAGTCCGAGGCTATCCCGGGAGCCCCCCGCGACCGCGGGAGAAGGAATTCCTATTCAGTCCGTTTTGCCCGTTTCATGGACTGGAGGCCCTTGCCGGGTGTCCTGAACTCGGTCAACAAGTAGTGACGGAATTTTCACGTCGGGCCGGCCGCCTGTTGCATGCGGACACGGGCAAGGATTTTGCGGCCCTTTGCGACGCCAGTTTTGGAGTGCCCTGCGGCGATTGAGGGTGACTTCCACCAGCAGCCGATTCCAGTCGATCGGTCAGCATGAAGCTCGAAAAAAGCCGTCAGGGCGGTGTCCGCGGCAATTGAAGTATCCTGCTCCAGATATGTGCCCCATTTCATGCCCGGGCGGCGGAGACGGCGGAAAACCGTCCCGTCGCAACGGCCGGCAGCCTCTGCTTCGGTGGACGCCACCCAGGCAGCGAGGTTTTCGTCGTAACGGGAATACTCCGGGTGCGCTCTGCCAGCGGCTCGCGCGGCGACATGACGGCGGAGCGCGTGAGCTTCGCCGTCGATGTCTTTGTGACGCGTGATGAAAGTCACTCAGGCCTCCGCGTCGGCTGCCGCTCCTGCTCAAGACGCTCGGCCTTGACAGCTTCGGCGACGAGGTCCATTTCGTCATCGCCGTCCTCGGCCTGGATCGCCTAGGGCACGATTCCAGCAAAGCGGTTGGCGGGCGTCTCGTTGTCCTGCGCGACAGCATCGAAGTCGGAGGCGACGGATGTCGGGCGCTTTCCTGTACCGCGTCGTTCGTCGTCCGCCTCGCGTACTTCCTTGCCGTACTGACTGAAGAATTCCATGGCGTCGACAATGTCTGCCTCTGGCTTGCTTGCGAGTCTCGCACGCTGATCATCGTCCGGGTGCTAGGCGACGAAATCTGTCAATGACGGATCATTGTTTTCGAGCTTGGCGAGGGCCTGCACGTCGCCTGCGGCGGCTTCGCGGACGAGTCCGGCGATTGGTCAGAGGGTCAGATGATCTCAATCTCCTTTCCAAGCTGCGAGCAAGGGGCCTATGCTTGGGCCTATGCCCCTGTAAACAGGGTCCTTGCGCGGACGGCCAACCCTGGGAATCGTTATGACCGCCTTGGCATGCCGCGCAGCGGTCCTACATTCGTTATGTGGGCCAGATGGAGGATATGCGCCGACTACTAAAAGTCGTCAGAAGCGGAAACATATTGGCGCTTATACCAGATCGAATGTCCGACGCCCCGATGTCACCGGCAGCGAATCTGGTTGCGCAAGGCGCGACTTCGCATATTCTGGTTGTGGCAGAGGAGTTTACAATAAAGGGAGGAATAAAATGTCCGACAAGAAAATCTCGCGTCGCGGGTTCCTGGAAAAGTCCACCGCCATCACGGCCGGCGCGGCTGCAGCGACGACGCTCTCGGCTCCGGCCGTACTGGCGCAGTCGCCGGTCACCATCAAAATGCAGACCTCCTGGCCTGCTTCGGACATCTGGATGGATTTCGCGCGGCTATACATAGAGCGCGTCGAAAAGATGTCGGGCGGCCGGCTGAAGTTCGAGCTCCTGCCCGCGGGTGCGGTCGTCGGCGCGTTCCAGGTGCTGGATGGCGTCAATGACGGCGTCATCGACGCCGCGCATACCGTCCCCGTCTACTGGTACGGCAAGCACAAGGCCGCGTCGCTTTTCGGAACTGGCCCTGTGTTTGGCGGCAGCGCCACCACCATGCTCGCCTGGTTCCATCAGGGCGGCGGCAAGGATCTCTACCGCGAGCTGACGCAGGACATCATGGGCCTCAACGTGGTCGGCTTCTATGGCTTCCCGATGCCGGCGCAGCCGTTCGGCTGGTTCAAGAAGCCTGTCACGACCCCCGCTGAACTGCAGGGATTCAAATATCGGACGGTGGGTCTTGCCGCCGATCTCATGCAGAACCTCGGCCTCAGCGTGGCGCAGCTGCCCGGCGGTGAAATCGTGCCGGCCATGGAGCGCGGGGTTATCGACGCCTTCGAATTCAACAATCCGTCATCCGACCTTCGCTTCGGGTCGCAGGACGTCGCCAAGAACTATATCTTGTCGTCCTATCATCAGGCGAGCGAGTCGTTTGAATTCCTGTTCAACAAGGACGTATTCGAGGACCTTGACGACGATTTGAAGGCCATTCTCGAATATGGCGTGGAGGCGGCCAGCACCGCGACCACCGCAGTCGCCCTCGACAACTATTCGGCCGACCTGCAGAAACTGCAGACCGAGCACGGTGTCACCGTGCACCGCACCTCCAAGGAGATTCTCGACGCACAACTCCAGGCTTGGGACAAGATCATCCCGACGCTGGAGGCGGATGAGTTCATGAAGCGGGTGCTCGATAGCCAGCGCCAATGGGTCGAACGTGTGGTCTACTACGAGCTTATGAATTCAGCCGACCTGACACTGGCATACGAACATTACTTCCCCGGCAAGCTGAAGCTCTAATTCGGGCCTCCGCTTCGGCAAATCCGGCGGTCTTGCCGACCGCCGGATTGTATTTGACGGAACCCAGTAGATGCTCCGCTACATTGCGTTCGCCGATGAACTTTCGGCATGGTTTGGAAAGGTGTTCGCCTGGAGCGTCGTCGTCATGACGCTCGGCGTGAGCTATGAAGTCGTCGTGCGATACCTGTTCAGCGCGCCGACTGCGTGGGCATTCGACCTCAGCTACATGCTCTACGGCACCATGTTCATGATGGCCGGCGCTTACACCTTGTCGCGAGACGGGCATGTGCGCGGCGATTTCATCTACCGTCTGTGGAGGCCGCGCGTGCAAGCGGCGGTCGAACTTGTCCTCTACTTCATCTTCTTCTTCCCAGGCGTCACGGCGCTTATTCTGGCCGGCTGGAAGTATGCCGCACGCAGCTTTCGCTATCTCGAAGTAAGCTCGAACAGCCCGGCCGGGATTCCGATCTTCCAGTTCAAGGCCGTCATCGTGGCGGCAGGCATCCTGCTCTTCGTGCAGGGAATTGCTCAGGTGTTCCGCTGCGTCGTCTGTCTACGAACCGGAACATGGCCGCGCGCGGCTGAAGATGTGGAAGAGACCGAAAAGGTGCTGATGGAAGCCAAGACGCTCGATGTTCTGCATCACGGTTCGGAAGCAGTCGACCTCCCATTCCTCCACCCCGACAATCAACCCGACCGCGACGGAGAAGACAGATGAGCGATCCTCAGGTCGCCGTCGCGATGCTGCTCATTCTGGTTCTGGCGATCTTCCTTGGCTTCCCGGTTGCGTTCACTTTGATGGCGCTCGGGGTCGCCTTTGGCTACTACGCTTATTTAAATCCGGGACGGATGTGGCGCGCCTACGAACGGGCGGTTGAGGATGGCGCCGACGGCTGGACGCTTACGGAGCATTGGATCGGCGGCTTCTTCAACAACCGCATTTTCGATCTGTTTGTGAATCAGACCTATTCTGTGATCTCGAACGACGTGCTGACCGCCATCCCGCTGTTCCTGTTCATGGGCTACATAGTTGAGCGGTCCAATATCATCGAGCGCCTTTTCGGCACCCTCTATATCGCCACCCGGCGCGTTCCCGGCTCCATGGCCGTCGCCGCCCTCATCACCTGCACCCTTTTCGCCACGGCCACAGGCATCGTCGGCGCGGTCGTCACACTGATGGGCCTGCTGGCGTTTCCCGCCATGCTGAAGGCGCGGTATGACATCAGCTATGCCTCGGGAGTGATCTGCGCGGGCGGAACCCTCGGCATCCTCATTCCGCCGTCCATTCTGCTCATCGTCTATGGCGCGACGGCGGGTGTTTCGGTGGTCCGCATGTATGCGGCAGCCCTGCTTCCAGGACTGCTGCTTGCCGGCCTCTATCTGATCTATGTGGTGGCGAAGGCGGTGCTGCAGCCGCAGGTGGCGCCGAAGCCGACCCGAGACGAGGTAGGGCACTATTCGGCCCTGCAAATCAGCTGGATGCTGCTGACTTCCTTCGTCCCTCTGGCGGTCCTGATCCTCGCGGTGCTCGGCGCTATTCTCTTCGGCCTCGCCACGCCTTCCGAGGCTGCCGCCATCGGCGCGCTCGGCGGCGTCGTGCTGGCCGCCGCCTACCGGGCCCTGACGTGGCAACGCCTGAAGGAGTCCGTCTATTTGACGGCGCGCACGACTGCGATGGTGTGCTGGCTGTTCGTCGGCTCCGCGACCTTCGCCTCGGTGTTTGCCTATCTGGGAGGCCAGCAACTGATCAGCGATTTCGTCACCGGCCTCGACATGTCGCCGCTGATGTTTCTGATCGTCGCCCAGATCATCATCTTCATCCTGGGCTGGCCGCTGGAATGGACCGAGATTATCGTGATCTTCGTTCCGATCTTCCTGCCGCTGTTGGCGCATTTCGAGATCGATCCGCTGTTTTTCGGCGTGCTCGTCGCGGTCAACCTTCAGACGGCCTTTCTGTCGCCGCCCATGGCGATGTCGGCCTACTACCTCAAGGGCATTTCGCCGCCGCATGTTCAGCTTTCGGATATTTTCCGCGGCATGATGCCCTATATGCTGATCGTTATCCTGTGCATGGTCATCATCTACATCTTCCCGCAGATCGTGTACGGGCTGCCCAACCTGATCTACGGAGGCTGAGACGAGGATGCCGCGGCGAGTGGAGGACAATAGATGAATTTGAGCCGCTTCCTGGCCGTCTTGGCGTTTGTTGCCTTTCTGGCGTTTTTCGGCGTCGTAATCCGGTTCGTCCCGCATCCCGATCTAGGCGTTGCGGTCGGCATCGGCGTCCTCCTTGCGGGCTACGATCTATGGAGCCAGCTGAGGTCTCGCGCGAGGTAATAGCTGGATTGGGGCGGTCGCGGGGAAGCTGCATGGCTGCAGCGTCGATGCGGGCGAAGGGCCGAACCGTCCGCTCGGCGTGAGAAACATCAACTTCAATCAAATCCTCGTGAATTGTGCCGAACGCCCGGAACCGCCGACGCGTGCCCGGCATTGGTTTTGCGGATGAGTCTGCGTCCAGAACAAGGAGCAGTGTTATGGCTTACCGTGATTACATCCATACGCCAGTGACGCCGCGCGACATCCGATGGGGACTCCAGCAGGGTGCCGTCGCGGGCATTGTCGCAGGCCTCGTCTTTGCGGCGTTTGAAATGACGGCGAGTGCGTTCATGATGGGGGCGGAAGCGTTCTTCACGCCCCTGCGCATGATCGGCGCCATCGCGCTTGGACCGGAAGCTCTCGATCCCGGCTACCCGCTCCTGACGGCCAGCATCGCTGGCGTGATCGTGCATTTGATCCTCGCCATCGTCTATGGGATCGTGTTCGGGGAGATTGTCGCAATGCTGCGAGGGCGAGCAGCCTTCATTGGTCTCGGCAGCATCTTTGGCCTCGCCTTGTGGCTCGTCAATTTCTATGTGATCGCGCCGATCGCATTCCCCTGGTTTCTGCAAGCAAGCCCGGTCGTGCAGTTCATTGCCCACACATTCTTCTTCGGTACCGTCCTCGGCTGGTTCCTGTGGAAATCGCACGAGAGAAGCGGGCTCGAAGGACCGGCGGTTTAGCCTTGCCAGCACCGACCTGGCGCCAACGGGTTGAAGCGGAAGAGACAGCGGTGATCAGCGGCGCTTCTGCTGCCATCGGGGGTTACTGAATATGGATGTCATCCCTGCAAGTGAAGCGCTCTGCGTCACCAGCCCCAGCTTCTCGACCATAGCACACTCTAGGTGGTGTGGACTCTTAGGATTCCCTTTTTGACCGTAGCATGATTCAAGACTGCTTTTGGAGGCAGCCTTGGGTGTAATGGATCGGTT
>NZ_JAMYLP010000129.1:0-12203 GCF_040318085.1 Mesorhizobium sp. M1322 | reverse complement strand
AATGGCCACCCGAACAGCCAGATCGACGACCTGCTGCCCTGGGCCTACATCCCGGCTCCCGAACTCAGGGCCGTGGCCTGAGAACAGCGCTTACACCCCTGCAGCGCCGTCAGCGCCAGCAACGCCGGCGACCAATGGTCAAGCTGGCAGTCGATCTCGGCCCGGTCTTCGGTGCGCAGATTGGCGGCGATGTAGCTGAGATCGCGCAGCGTGGCGGGAATGATGCGGACGGTCATAGGCAGGCCCGCTGCAAAGGCGCTTGGCGCGAAAGTGGGAAGCGCGCCGAGAACATGACGCTGGAGCGGCGCCGAGATCGCAAAGAAACTACTGAGAAGCGCTGGGGATCACGATAGTTGGGGGATAACGCCTTTGTACAATCTCTTTGACAACATCGTCGTTCTTCCTCGGCCTGGCGCAGAGGC
Source organism: Mesorhizobium sp. M1322 (assembly GCF_040318085.1). Taxonomy (NCBI): domain Bacteria; kingdom Pseudomonadati; phylum Pseudomonadota; class Alphaproteobacteria; order Hyphomicrobiales; family Phyllobacteriaceae; genus Mesorhizobium; species Mesorhizobium sp. M1322. Next base: position 11,781 of record NZ_JAMYLP010000129.1, on the reverse strand, counting down.
GACCACTTCAAGGGTGATGTCGTTTTCAATCTGAAACGTCAAACTCTGAATAACTACGTTCAGCGGCCTTCCTTCGACCGCTCCACTGACATCAACGGGAAGAGTAGCAATCACAGATTTGTCAAGAATTATCTCAACTGTAACGACGGGCGTCAATATTGGCTCCGGCATCAACTCGATATAGATCCCAAACATCATTTGAGCAGGCATCTCAGATACTATAACATCCCCCCCGAATACGTTAACGAGAGTGTGTTTATTGCCAGCACCCTTGGCGACATACTCGCAAAGAGACGCATTGGAGAACTTTATAGTTTTTTTCACTATCGGGACCCAGAAGGTATTGTGATAAACGTGGTGGTAGAGTTTGAGTCCGATATTGTCGGGTTTGCCGTCCTTAGTCTGGGGGAATGCGGTAGGGAGGACTCTTTATGGAAGATGTTAGATTTGGCCCTATCCCTGTTTAATACGACTTCGTAGTCCATCTCTGCGTCGATGGCGAAAAGTAGGTCGCTGATTGTATCCAGCGTCCAATTAGACGGGCCGGAAAGCCATCGGCTAATCAGCGGCTGGCTCCTACCGATCTTTTCCGCGATCTCTTTCCTAGTAAGACCGCGTTCCTCTGCTGCCTGTTCCAGCGCATTTATAACGATCTCATAAACTCGGTTCTTGTTTCTTTCGGCGAACAGAGCCGCGTCATAGCTGTATGTCACAACTGCACCCTGATTTTCTGTCTTGCATTCGAAGTTATGTACCTTTCGTAGAGAAAGCTGGGCTGGTCCGTGAAGGGGGCTGGCAGCCCTGCCTCGTTCCAGTGATCCTCACAAACCAGCTTTTGATGTTCCCACTGAGGCGACCATTTAGCACCTAACCTGTCCCGGCGTTCAACGTGCGTGCCGACGAATACATCTGGCATCGCAAAGCGTCCGAACACACGCAGGGACGGCCTTGGCTTACGGCTACGCAACTCCCAATGCTCGTATTTGCGCGGGAGAAGTTGTTTCATCAAGTCATCCGTCACTAGGCCGCCCTCGATGAAATGGCTTATAGCCGCCTCCAACGCAGCCCAGACCTTGCGCTCCCCTTCCTCGGTCGAGACACGTCCCTGACTGATTGCATCGCTCAGAGGCTTGCACATGAGAAAGGCTCGTGGCTCCCCGGACCATTGCGTGATGGGCTTCGCTGAAACGAGTTTGCCGTTCAGCTTGGCCGATGCTATCGCGTGAGAAATTAACATATAGGTTAAGAATGGACCATCCACAATAAGAATCAAGTCAAAAAATAAAGAAGAAGAGCTGCAAACACGAATCAACGAGGCAGAAGGACGAACCGTTGACGACTGGCATGGTTCCAAATTTCAAACTGAAACGCCACCCAAAGTTCGCCGATATTGGCTCAGATTGAATCCTTCACCTGAACGCCCCCAGCGGATCGCTCTGCCCCGCCGGCCGTTTGCGCGCTGCCCTGAACTCCGCCGGATCCACCACCGCTTCCCGCAGCATCATCACGCCATAGCGGGTCGCCGCCATCAGGTCGTCGCGCAGTTTCACCACCTGGCCATCCTTGCGGTGATAGAGCCGGAACTCCTCGAACCAGGGCAAAAGCGTCGAGAACACCTTCAACCGGCCGCTCTGCATGCGGTCGAGCATCTCCATCAGCCCGGCCTCGACCGAGACTGAGCCGTCGGCGAACTGCGCATGGCTGGAAAGCATATTCAGCCCATGCGCGGCGTATTGTTTGGCGAGCGCCACGCCCGCACCTTCCAGCGTTTCGCGGCGGCCGTCGCGCGGCCATGCCCAGGGCAGCCATTCGCCCCACGGTTTCAGGGTCAGCGCCTGCATGGCGGGAGTCTGCTGCGACGCCCGGCAGGCTTTGGTGACATAGACGACGTCGGCCTCCGTGTCCCAGGCGAGCTCGACCGCGGCCGACGGATGATCCCAGCCGAAATCGAGCCCGCCGAGCCGCGGCCAGTAGCGCGGCAGGCGGAACGGCTCGCAGGCGATCAGCTCTTCGGCGATCGGAAAGATACGGCCGGAGCCCAGCACCGGAATGCCTTTGGCCCGCGCCTCGCGCTCATGCGCCGGATATGCGGCCACGATCGCCGCGCGCTGCTCGGGCGAATAATGCCCGGCATCGTCGATGGTCATGAAGGTGACGTGACGGGACATCGATGCGCCCTCGCTGTGTTGAATGGTTTTGGGAGACGCAGGGCGTATGGTGTTGTTCGGCCAAGGACTTTTCCGATGGCAGGACAGAGGGGGGCGCGAAGGAACGCGACCGGTGAGGGAAAACTCCATCCCATCTCACCCCCTCCCCATCCCCTCCACCTCCCCTGCCGACAGGAACAACAACACCACATCCGACATGCCGAGCAGCGGCGTGAAGGTGACGATGGTGATGCCGCCGGTCGCGTTGGTGCGGGTCAGGCCTTCGGAATAGATGTCGAGCGGCGGTTCCTCGTCGAACCAGACGCCGTGCAGCGTCTCGCCCTGCCATTTCTCGCGGCCCTTCTCAAAACTTTTGAACGACAGCACCGATTCATCGGCCTGCACATCGCCGCCGCCGCCATGGCGCACCACGACGCTGTCCAGCCCGTGCGGCGCGCCGCGCCCCATGATGGTGCTGACAATAGCGTCGGCCGGGATCATGCCGGTGCCCCACGCCGCCGGCTGCTGCGGCGGGCCGATCAGGATGCGCTGCGGGTTGTCGCGCGTGCCCTCGGCGGTGACGCCGGCCGCCCACAGCCGCACGGCGGTGTCGAAAACCTTGCCTTGCCACCACTTGGGATAACGGCCGGTGAGGTGCATCGCCCATTCCGCACCGCCGGCCCTTGTTTTGCCGAGCTGGTTGCCGGCCATGAACAGCCGCTCCCGGTTGGTCGCGCCCGCTGCATGGAACTCGGCCTGCCTGAGATAGGGCCGATAGGCGGCAAGCTGGTTAGTGCGGCGTCTGCGGTCCAGTTCCCTGAGCAGGCTCAGATACTCGGTCTTTGCGGCCGAGACCCGGCTTTTCGAGGCCCGGCTTTGCGAGGCCCGGCTTTGCGAGGAACGGCCGGAGGACGGCTTCGAGGCCGCGGATGCGCTGCCTGATTTCGTCATCGCTCAATGCATCCAGACTGTTGATGTTGACGTGCAAATCCTTGGGCAGCACCGACAGCACGATCTTCAGATACTGGTCGGGCTTTTCGGTGCGAACCTCGGCGATGACGCCGGCGCCATGTGCTCGGAAATCGGCGCGGATGGCTTCCAGAAAGCCATCGGCCAGCGTCTTTTTCGTTCGCTTCGGCTGACCGGAGGGCCTGGGTTCCGCCGCGGATTTCGCCGCGGCCGGCGGATTGTCGGCGACTTCCGTCATGCTCTACTCCGCAGTCCTGGCGGCGCCTGGATATCGGGCTTCGCCGCTGTCTTGCGTATTGGCTTTTTGCGTGACTTGGCCCGCTTGCCGGCGCGGGGCTTGGCCTCTGGTTTGCGCTTTGCCGCACCGGGCTTCGCCGCCTCAGGCAAGGCTTTCAGCCTCGCCCGGACAATATCCATCGCAGTGCCGCTGACGCCCGCTTGCGAAAACCCGAAGCCGCCAGCCGCATCGACGCCCCGGACCATGCCGATCCGCACGCCGGCCGCGACCGGCTCGACCCGGCCGTGGCGCGCATCGGGCGCGCCCTCGAACTCGCCAATGGCGCTGACCACCTCGCGGCCGTCATCGTCGGTGATGATGGTGGCATAACGGTTGGACATTGGGGGTATCCTGGCAGGCACACGACATCGCCGCGTGCTGAGGAATTGATGGTGAGACTTTGTGGTGAAAGGCGGTGACTTAGCTCGATGATCGCAAGGCCGCGTTTCTTCGCGCCCCCTCTGTCCTGCCGGCCATCTCCCCCACTTTGGGGGGGATTGATGCCACCTTCGTTTTCGCCAATCTCCGACGTTGCAGGATGGGTGGTATGGTCAAAGCTGCCGATCTCCCCCAAGTGGGGGAGATGTCCGGCAGGACAGAGGGGGCGCTGTCCCGCCGACATTTGATGTCGGCAACACAGGCAGCGAACATTCGAATGGGCTTGAAACAAAAAACCCGCCTCGGCGGGCGGGTCGTTGGCGCAAATCAGCACCATGACTATATTCCTAGCATAGCTGCCGGCACAAAGCAAGCGAAATCTCGCGGGCCGGACTAAAATTCGGCCGTGCGCCGCGATATGGTGCAGCTGTCCGGATCGGAACCGGCGTTCGCGCGTTTGCAATTTTGCCAATGGGAGCAAAGCCATGAATGTCGCCAATCTGCAACTCGAAGGCCTGCTGATGGCCATCGCATCGATCAATCAGGTCCTTGTCCGCAAGGGCGTGCTTACGGTCGAAGAGATAGATATCGCCTTGCGCAAGGCCGAAGCCAGCGAGACCAGCGAGGAGCGGTCCGAAGGCATGTCGGCGTCGAGCCGCGATGCCGTCAACTTCCCGATCCGGCTGCTCGAACTGGCCAATCAGTGTCAGCCGGAGGCGGATATGCCGTCATTCTCGAAACTGGCGCGCATGGTCGGCCAGATGAAGGAACCCTACAACGACCAGATGTGACGTTGCGATTGCCTCCCCCGTATCGGGACGCCGCTTGCCAGCCGAGGTACGATCAGCTGGCCGATACAGGCGTCCAGGTCAGCACGCGGCCCGGCCCATGCACGGCGGCAAACAGCAGCCCGGCCAGGAAAGTAAAATGATCGACGAAGAAGCCGAATTCGGCCTGGTTGCCGGCCCAGTGCGACGGGCCGTGGAAGGCAAAGCCGAGGAACAGCACATAGGCGCCCGCGACAAGAGCGGCCTGCGAGAAAAAAGCGCCGGTCAGGAAGCACAGCACCAGCGCCACTTCGAGCAGGGCCGCGCACCAGGCCAGAAACAGCGGGAACGGAAATCCGGCGGCGGCGATGTAGCCCGCGGTAGCGCCCATGTCGATGAATTTGAAGCTCACCGCCATGAGGAAGACGGCCGCGAAGATCAGGCGGCCAATGAGGATTGCCGCGGTCTGCCACGGCGTTTGAACGGATGATTGAGCGGTTTCCAACGACATGATGTCCTCCAGGGTTGCGACGGGTTTCGCCCCAAGGACGATACACCAGCCGCAAACCCGACATCATCCCTTGAGAACCTGCTGGATCAGCAACTGGCGAGGCCGCCCAGGTCCTGGTTCCAGATCTACTCCGCCGCGTGGTGGCTGATCGAATCCCGCACCGTCCCGTACTGGCTGCCCCAGCGGTCGGTCATGTCGCAGCGTATGTCCCACAGCTCCGGGAAGAAGCGATGAAGGGCGCCGGCCTGCAGCAGTTCGACCGGCCGGCCCTTCAGGGATTTCGAGCCCAGCCCGATCGAACGGTGGATGAGGTAGAGGTGGTTGGCGCGGAATTTCTGGAACAGCTCGTCGAATTCGATCAGCGCCTCGGCGACGACATAGCTGTCGCCGTGATCATAGCTGAGATCGTAGACATCCTCGACCGAGAGCCCGCGACCATCGAGGTAGGACGCCTTGAAGGCCCGCCACAGGTCCGGCGGCATGCGCAGCAAGAGCTTGAAGCCCGGCGATTCCTGGCCGCTGCCATTGCCGAGCTGCAGCCGAATCTCCTGGTATTCCTTGGGCGACATGGTTTCGAGCAGGTCGAGCTGCGCCGTCATCATGCGGATCAGCCGATGCACGCGCCCCATCAGCGTGACGACGCGATGCGTGTTCTGCTGTTCGAGGAAATCGACGACATCGACCAGCGTGTAGATGATGAGCTTCATCCACAGCTCCTCGACCTGGTGCACGATCTGGAACTGCAGCTCGTCGGCATTCACCATCTCGGCCAGCGGCTTCTGACAGGCGAGAAGCTTGTCGCACCTGAGGTAGACGCCGTAGTCGCGCATCTCAGGCGCTTCGATGCGGGCGTAATAGTCCGGCTTGTGCATGGCAGCTGCTCCTTTGCCCGGCCCGTCGGCTCAGGGCGTCTGTTCGGTCCAAGCCTGAAGAATAAGCGCTTTTGGCTTGAACATTGTTCCCTTCTGTTATTCAAATAGCGAGAACTGAAGGACGAACTTCCACTCAGGAGCCGTCTTGGAGAACGTTTGATGCTGGATGCCCTTGACCGGAAGATCGTCGCAGCGCTGGAACGCGACGCGCGTACCTCCTTCGCAGTGCTCGCCGACGAGGTCGGCTTAAGCAAGACGCCATGCTGGAAGCGGGTCAAGGCGCTGGAGGATGCCGGCATTATCCGCGGCTACTCGACGCGCATCGACCCGGCAAAACTCGGCTTCGGCATCGAAGCCTTCATCCAGGTGTCGATCGATTTCGAGCTTTCCGAAGCCTTCGAGGCCGCAGTCCAGGCACACCCGCTGATCCGGCGCTGCCACGCCACGACAGGCGACGCCGACTATCTCCTGCAGATCGTGACGGTCGACATGATGGCGCTGGACAGGATGCTGCGCGTCGAGCTCAGCCGCCTGCCCGGCGTGCGCCGCACGATCACCTCTATGGCCATGCGCGAGATCAAGGGTGACATTTCTTTCGCCAAAGCCGTTGGGCATACGCAGCAGAAGCGATAGGCGCTCGGCAGCGGTCGGGTTCATTCGATTTGGAGCCAATCAGCGGGATGGTTCAGGCTGCGGTTTGGTCGGGCTTGTCTATCCGCGAATGCCGGGCTCGGGGCTGGATCGACATCCGGCTCCTTCTGCTGTTCGGCGTCAACTTTCCGCTTCGGGCAGTCCTCGTAGCCATGATCTCGCCCGCCGCAGTAAGCGCAGCATTTTGCAGGGATATCGGGGCGAAACATCGTCATGCATTGAAATGCACGTGGCGCCGGTCTGGTTGCGTCGCACCGTTGCTTTTCGCTTGCATTAGGGATTTGGGTGCTAAATCCGAGGCTTAAGAGACTGTTTCGAAATTCGCTCTGGCGAGTCATATGGTGGTGGTTTCGAGAACCGGCGCGCAGCGGACATTAGAGCGCTGCGCGTCCAATTGGACGCGCAAAGGACGCTCTAACACTTTGCATTTACGCATGATCCTTTCCGGAAACCGAAATCGGTTTCCGGGGTCATGCGCTGGTCCGTGAGCACCGGAAGCGCAGAAAACGCCATCAGATGGCCGCCAGAGTAGAATTTCCAAACAGTCTCTAAGGCGTGTAGCCCAGCGCGGCGAGGGCCGACAGCCCTGCAACCAGGCCAATTGCGATAACAATGCCGAAATGCCGTTCCAGGAATTTGCGCCCCTGCCAGTCGTATCGCATATCTGAAACTCCGCCGCGTAATCTGGGGCGGTGTGTTCAGGCGTCAAGGCCGGGGTTCTTGACCGGCAGTAGACAGGCAGCTGCCATTGTTCATATCGTGGTTCATATCGGAACGTGGAACGACACCTCATGGCCGAGCATTCTTCATCGGTGGGAGAAAACCACCCCCAGCCCGCTGCGGCATCTGACCCCGCCTGGCCTTCGTTTATGCCGAGGCGGTGCGGGGTCTCCTGCATCAGCAGAACGTGGTGGAGAGCCTCAATACGCGAGCCGGCAATCTGATCTTTGCAACCGCGTTCGTGAGTTCTCTCCTCGGCGGCAGAGCTCTCCTGGATGGGCTGGGGCTGTGGGACTGGCTGGCGCTGGCGCTGCTTTTCCTGATCGGGCTGCTGGTCGTGATCATGTTGTGGCCGTACTACGCCTTTACGTTCCGCTTCGATCCAGAGCAGCTGCTCCAGGACTTTGTCGATAAAAACCCTTCCGGAACCATCGATGTGATGCACCGCGCGCTTGCGCTCCGCATTGTTGCTGGAACTTCTGGCGTGGCTGTTGGCGATAACCCGAGTCTAGGCTCGGGACTATCAGGCCAGCAGGGTGAAGACTGCTACGCGAGAATCTATCGAGCTAAAGCTGAGCTTCGATAGCCGCCTTGTCTATAACTGACCATACTTGTACAATCTTTTTGTCACGAAATTCATAGATAACATTCTCGGCAAAGGAAACTCTCCTCCCGTTTACAGGCAGGCCAAGGAACCTTTCTTTCGGCGTACAGTCGAACCCTAGCCGGCTCGCTATATAGGGCGGATCGGAAATCAGCACCTGAACGTTGAAATGAAGGTCCGGAATCTCAGCAAAGTCTCCCTCCAGCATTTCCAGATAACCTGATAACCCCAGCCGCCGGCCGTTGTGGATCACCTCATCATGAACGAACTGTCCCAGCTTCGGCCAGTCCCGCTTGTTCAGGCAGGCGATGTAGTGTCGGTAGACGTCGGAGAGGTCGGTTTTAATCACGGCGATTGCTCCTATCTTCTACAAGGCCCTGCTGAAAAGGGCGTGTCTCGTGCTCAGGCAGATGACGGCATGAAGCGGCTTCATGCACGGATGAGAAAGTGTTAGACAGCGTTCACTTCCTCTGCTCCCGCTTCGTCTAATGGTAGGACAGCGCCCTTTGAAGGCGTGAATCGTGGTTCGAGCCCATGAGCGGGAACCAGCAGCTCCCCAGCCGGGCAACCGATCGGTCTTGATCCGATCAGACTGCTGCAACGCGCAGCAATGCCCGGGTGGACCGGTGTGCCTGCCTTTTCCGACTGGTAACGATGGTCGGCCGGACCAAGGCACCCTATAACGACCGGATGTGACGGAGGACGACATGGCCGACGGCAAATCCAAGAGCAAGCAGGACCGCAAACCGGCCTCCGGCGAGGAGCCTTACGACGTTGCGGCTTTTGCGAAAAAATACGGCATACCGCCGAGCGAGGCCGCGACCATCATCAAGCGGTACGGGCCCTCGAGAAAGAAGCTCGACGCGCATATGGCGAGCCGCAACGCCTGATCCGCATCCCGCGGCGTCGACCCGGATCATCACCGCGGGTTTCCGGCGTGCCGGCGCTATCGGCCGGATTCAACGCTAGGTTTCAGGAACGCAATAACTCGTTTACTTTGACGCGGTACCACCTAGCGGGCAATCGTTGGGGGGTCGAATGTCGGACGGTGCATTGCGCTTTGAATGTGTCATGGAGCCAAACGGCAGATGGATGGTGTGGGACGCCAAGCTCGATCTGCCGGCCCAGTTTTCGGCGCTTGCGCTGAACGGCCTGTGTCACGATGAGGCCGTTTCGATCTGCAGCCTCTTGAACGAGACAGGCTCCGAGACAAGCTCGGCCGAGGCCCGGCAGAGTTGGGCCTCCTGATGATTGCGCTGCCCAGCGCCGGGCCTGAGGCGGCTGGCGCTCCGAACTGACCCATCGATCTGCGGGGATGCCAACCCCGGTTTCTGCTGGACGCGAAATTTCCCGTTTTGGGAACTCGCCCCTTGTTCCCGTTTTGGGAACTTGTTATATCAAGGCGTGCAGATCGTCAGCAAAAAGACCCTTGTTGCCTTCTGGACCAGGCACCCACAGGCGAAGGGGCCGCTGACCGCCTGGTATCTGGCGGTCGACAAGGTCGAATGGAAAACCTCCGCTGACATCAAGAATCAGTTCGGTGCGAACGTGGACTTCGTTAGTGACAACCGCGCGATTTTCGACATCGCTGGCAACAAGTACCGGGTCATCGTTCATGTCAGCTACACATACAAGCGGGTGCTGATCAAATTCGTCGGCACCCATGCCGAATACGATAAGATAGATGCGGAAACCGTGTGATGAAAAACATTCGCCCCCTCAAAACCGAAGCTGACTATGACTGGGCCATCGCTGAGATCACCCGGTATTTCGACAACGAGCCCGAGGTCGGTTCCCCCGACAGCGACCGTTTCGATGTGCTCGCCGATCTCATCGAAGCCTATGAGGCCAGGCATTATCCGGTCGAGGCGCCGGACCCTGTCACGGCCATTCGCGCTCATATGGAAATGGCTGGCCTGAAGCAAGTGGCCCTTGCCGAAGTCATCGGCTCGGCTTCGCGGGCCTCGGAAATTTTGAACAGGAAGCGCTTGCTGACCATGGATATGGTGCACCAGATCCACAAGAATTGGCACATTCCGGCGGAAGTGCTTATCCAGCCTTACCACCTTTCAGGTGATGAGAAGGCCGAACGGCGCCAGGTTCGCATGGCTGCAAGGTAAACTTCCCTCCCGGTGTAACAACCCGCACGCCTTAGTCGACGCGACCGGGATTTTCCCTTGGCAAACAAAGGTGGTACATTAGCTGACTAATCGATTTACAGTCGGTGAACCGGCATGGCCAAGAAAAAGTCGAAACTGGAACGGTCCGGCATTTCTGCGGTCTCTTCGGCGGAAGCCTACGAGGCGACCTATTTTGCCCGAAGGTGCGGCCTGACGCCGGATGAAGCGCTGAAGATTATGCGCGAGGCGCAAGGCTGGGTGAGCACGACGATGCCGTCCGCCGTCAAGCGGAAGAATTAGGCCCACAAGTGCGGCGGGCGGCAAGGCATCGGCTGCCAGCAAATGTCCAGACGCTTGGAACCCATCCCCTAAGGTCGGCCTGATCGACCTCGGAGCGCAGATTTACGCGGATTTATAGCTGTTGCTCTTACATTAGCTTAAGAGCATATTTCGTCAGCCGGCGAACTACCCAAGCCGGTTAAGCTCGGCGCCATTCCCCTCGATCCCTTGACGCCGAGCCGCGAGATCGGCAGCGCTGGAGGCGAACCATGCCCATGTATCTCTCACGATTCAGCTATACGCCTGAGACCTGGGCGCGCCTGATCGAAAACCCCGAGGATAGACGCGAGGCAGCCCGCACCTACATCGAGTCGGTGGGCGGAAAGCTGCATGGGTTCTGGTACGCCTTCGGAGAGCACGATGGCTGGAATCTGTGGGAGGCACCAGACAACGTTTCGATGGCATCTGTCATGCTTGCCATTGGTGCGGGAGGAGCGATCAGCTCGTACGAGACCACCGTTCTCCTAAGCGTCGAAGAGACTATGCAAGCCCTTGGTAAGGCGAAGTCAGTCCGCTATCGCCCGCCGGGAAAGTCCTGACCAACTCGCGCAGTGGGAGCGCCGGAACTGTTTCCGGACTTTCTCGCCGCTGCTAAGGGCATTTTTCAGCCGAGTGGAATCACTTGGCGACGCACAAATGCGGCTAAAACAAAGGAGCTTTCTCACCTTCGACCGACGCAGATCCGATCTTGCGCGTGACGGATCGCTGGCCGTCCTGCAGCCTCGCATCCGGCCAGCGGATGCTATGCTTGCCGTCCCATCGGCAAAGCCGCTCGCGCGCTCGCCCGTGTAACGATCGCTTGCAGCGGCTCCGGCTGGTGCAGCAGAAATCCCTGGCCGAAGGCAACGCCCATATCCCTGAGGATGTCGAGCGCATCCTGCTCTTCGATCTTCTCCGCCACCACGGAGCAGCCGAGGCTTCTGGCGATGCCCGATATGGCTGAGACGATTTCGCGGTCGAAACGGCTCTCCGCAATATGCTCGATGAAGGAACCGTCGATCTTGATCGCGTCGACGGGAAAGCGCCGGAGATATTCGAACGAGCTCATGCCCGCCCCGAAATCGTCGAGGCTGACGCGGCAGCGCCGCTCGCGCGCCTTGCGGACGAACTCTTCGGCAGCAGTGAAATTGGTGACCGCGGCGGTTTCCGTGATCTCGAAGCCGATGCCGGAATGCGGCGCCCCGGTCTCATCGATGACGGCGTCGACGAAATCCCAAAGCTGCGGATCGCTCAGCGTCTGCGCCGACAGCTTGAAGCCGAGCGTCAGCGCCCCTGACTTCAGCGCCGGACCATGAAGTGACAGCGCCGTCCTGATGATCCAGCGGTCGAGCCGCGACGCGACGCCAAACCGCTCCGCCGCCGGGATGAACTCGCCCGGCGGGATCAACCGCCCGTTGCGCCCGGCGAGCCGCGCCAGGACCTCGAC